>JAJYOS010000317.1 GCA_021796055.1 Bacteroidota bacterium | reverse complement strand
GAAACACTTTGACGCGGGTAAAAGCGTAAGCTCATTCCCTCCGGTCGAGACGTTAGCCAAGGTCGCGAGGTTATTCCGACTAACGAGAAAGTTGATACTAACCATAAATGACGACCCGAATGGCGCGCCGCCTGAGGTTTATTGAAGCATGAGTTCCGCTGCCGCCCGGTATCCATCGGAAATTGGATTCCTGGTATCGGCGGCATCAGATTTCCAGATGCCCGGATTTATCGGGCCTCACGGGGGAACAACCTTCATCTTCAACTTCCTTTGTACGGAAAATGGCCTCCACGACGATGTCGAGGCGTCCGCCCGGCGAAATTTCGTGTCTACCGGTCATCTTTGGTGGATTGACTAATGCGGCGTGCATGGCTACAATATTAAAGGCTATGCTGAGCATTTACTGCGCAATGATATTAGCCCGAGTTCAGGAACAAGCACAACAAAACGAGGGTTGAAAAACGATATGAGATCTTTAGCGGGTATTAGCTTTGTCTTGATGTCGATTGCCTTCTACTCCTGCAGCCAGACGTCAACTCCCACGTCTCCGCAAGCGCCGCAGATCCCGCATCCCGGGCTTCCGCTCTCACTCAACGGCTATGGCGCGGGGCTTGACTCAAACTACTACAAAGTCTGGTCCGACAGCTCCTGGCAAGAATTCTACAAGGATACGACGATAAGCGGCAAAAATTATACAGTTATCCTTGACAACAGTGGCTATGAGAATCTCTATGGACCGAACGGTTTTTCGGGGTTCGGACAGTACGGCGGGGCCGTTGTCCTGTTTGACTCGGCGCTTGCATCCAAGCCCGATACAATGCTTGAGGGAACGCCATACACGACGCAGACAACGTTCTCATATCAGGGGACAGACTATGTCCTGACCGATGAGGAGACTATCCTCGATACGACCACGGTCACCGTCCCATTCGGAACTTTCACCGATTGCCGCGTGATTCAATCTGTGGGCTCTATAAACGGAGTCTTGCAGTACGTGACGGTGTATTGGTTTGCCAAAGGTCCGTCCGATATCGAGCGGCAGGATTATACCGGCTATACCAGCAGCACAATCACGATGGCTTATGGTATAGTAAACGGAAAGGGTTGGGGAGTACCCTTTAGCGGAGAGCTGCCCGGCTACGCCACCGTGTACGGCCTCATGTCTGACACGGGACGGAAGCCCCTCATAATCCAGAAAGAGTCCGGGACCAGCATACAGTCGCTTGCCCCGATGATTTTGAAAGGCATCCTGAGGTGACGACGGTAACGGAAATCGCTCCCGACGTTTTCCGGATATCGACGTTCCTCGCTGAAAATAATATACAGATGAACCAGTTCCTCGTCAGGGATGAAGAACCTCTTCTCTGGCACACCGGCCACAGATACCTCTTCGCCGAAGTGCGGGAAGCGGTGGCGAGTCTGATTGACGTCGACTCCCTCCGGTGGATGGGGTTCAGCCATTTCGAACCGGATGAATGCGGCTCGCTGAACGATTGGCTGCAGATATCTCCGTCCGCCGAGCCGTTCTGTAGTTTCGTCGGCGCGAGAGTGAACATGACGGACTTCGCCGCGAGAAAGGCCAGAGGCATGAAGGATGGAGAGACTCTCGACACGGGGAAACATCGGTTCCGGTTTCTTTCCACACCTCACCTGCCGCACGGCTGGGATGCAGGTTTGCTGTTCGAGGAGACCGACGGGACGCTCTATTGCTCCGACGTACTTCATCAAAATGGAAACGTCGCGCCTCTGGTTTCATCCGACGTGGTCGGAGGCGCGCGCGAGAACCTGGTGACGACACAGTCCGGTCCGTTCAGGGATTATTTGCCTTACACTTCGAACACGGAAAGCCAGCTGAGTATGCTTGCCGGACTCAAGCCGAAGACGCTTGCCATAATGCACGGTTCGAGTTTCAACGGGGGCTGCGGGCAGGCGCTTCGGGATTTCGCGGGGGTAATGAAAGAAGTGCTCGGCAGGTGATGAGTATGTTCATGTCGGTTAACACAAGCATTGCGAAGCCGACGTGATTACTGATCGTTAGGCACGCGCCGAAACGTGCAACGCAGCGCGCATACGAAGCGTTAGTAGTAACTCGCACATCCGAGGGATTCGAGTTTGTAGGTGCGAGTTCGATCTCCAGAGTGCAATGTAGTTCTTCAATCCCCTTGTCACAAACAAGACCCATCTATTCGTTTTAGAATGATACTTAAAGTGTGTAGACTTTAAGTCTTCTAAATTGGAAACTAGTCAAAGTGAGCAAACAAGAACAAAGAACCTTCGGCCAGAACGTTAGAGAACTTCGCCAATCCAAGCAGCTATCTCAAGAATCCCTCGCCGGGGTGTGTGGCCTTCATAGGACCTACGTCGGTGGAATAGAGCGCGGGGAGCGAAATGTCAGCCTCCAGAATATAATTAAGATTGCGCGGGCACTGGGTGTCTTACCAGCTAAGCTCCTTGAGGGGATTCGTTGATTCTCGCAAAGTCTCCATATGCCAGGATACCGAGGAGTCGGTGGAAAGACGTTACAGGAGAGTTAATTGAAGACCATCCTCTTGAACCCAAGGAGATCGTGGAGGTTGTTGAAGCGGCGTGGGACTCTATTTTTGTCTCCGACCTTGGGACGGGAAAATTCAGAATAGGTGTAGACATTTTTCCTAAACCGCAGATCATGGGTTTCCTATTGCACGAGCTAATCCCTTTGGAGTTCGCGGCTAAACATACGGGTGAGTGGAGGGGAGATAAATCGGACGATGAGAAAGACCTGGTGTATGTACCTGACGAGAAGTATTCGATTGAAATTAAAACATCTTCTGACAGAGCTCACATCTTTGGCAACCGAAGTTATGCACAGAAAACGGCAAGTTTTAAAAAGAGTAAATCTGGGTATTATCTAGCTGTGAACTTCTCGAAGTTCACAGTGGGAATAACCAAACCCAAGCTCACCATCATTCGCTTTGGCTGGCTGGATCATTCAGACTGGGTGGGACAAAAATCTGCCTCTGGACAGCAGGCACACCTCAAGCCCTTTGTCGAAGAATATAAGTTGCGAGAACTTTATCGGGTTTAGAACAACTGTTCTTGTGCCGCCGCCAAATCTCTTCGCTTTACGTATCCATCAATCCGCTGAGCCGCAATCTCAATGTAATCTTCTCGCAATTCAATGCCGATAGCCGTTCTGCCTGTTTGAATCGCGACCTCTGCGACAGTGCCAGAACCCATGAAGGGATCTAAGAGCAGGTCGTTTGGCCGGCTGCAAGCGCGTACAATGCGCTCGATAACGGCCGCCGGAAATTGTGCCGGATGAGGAGTCCTTTCCTCGGAGCTGCGGTTTGTTCCCGAGGTGACTTTAGGCAGCGACCAGACGTCTGTTGGGTTTTTCCCGAGTGGATTGCATTTCAACTTTCCATTCTTTTTTTGCTTTGGATACTTTACATCCGGGTCGCGAACATCATCTAGGTTGAACACATAGTCCCCCGGGTCCTTCACGTACCAAAGGAATTTCTCGTTTCTTGGCGAGAACATGCGCTTGCTCGCAACCCCCGCTCCATAGTTCCAAATTACTTCTTGAACAAGGTAGAATGGAGACCTGTTCCAAAGAAGGTAAGGAATGGGAATTGCCTTTGCTCTTTGCGGGAGTTCGAAATACCCTAGGTTCAACCAAAACGCCCCGCTGGACTTCGTGATTCGATAAATCTCACGTATCCACGCTGCGCACCAGTCCAAGTAATTATCTATATCAAGTATAGTCTCATACTCTTTCCCAATGTTGTAGGGTGGAGACGTTACGGTCAAGGAAATGATTGGCTCTTCAATACGTTTCATTACCTCGACACAGTCACCCCGAAAAATTGAGACACCCTCCCTCCGATATGCGGGGGCTCCTAGATACTTTTCAATTCGATCTATCAAACTAACCTCGTCAGCCTTCTCACGTCTCCTCACTTAAATCTAACAAAAACATACGCAAACCGCCAAATCTCCTCGACGGCCGCATTAGGTAGGGTTACAGTTTACGCTTGACAATATGTTTTTTATGCCCTATTTTTACTTTGTAATTCAAAGTGCTTTATCAATGGAGGAGAAATGGACCAGCAAAGTGCTATAGAAGAAATAGCCCTCATACGGAGGGTCATGGATGAAAGCCGCAGGTTTGCCTTCGATAACGGAAAATATTATCTCGCCTGGGGTATCATCATTACCATCGCGATATTTGCGCAATACGCCGTCATATTGACGAAAAACGAGTCTGTCTCCAGCTGGATCTGGATAGTTGCTGTCGGATTAGGTTGGATTATCTCGATACTGATGGGAATGCGCGAGCCGTCGAAATCAAGCGGCTGGCCCGTCGGTGCCAAGCTCATTTCACTCATTTGGATCAGTTCCGGCGTGTCGATGATGATTATCGGGTTCGTCGGGCCTATGACCGGCGCCCTGCACGACTGGGCGATTTGTCCGGCGATCGCGACGGTGATGGGCGGCGCGTACACGATAAGCTCGCTCGTCTACAGGCTGAAGTGGGTGACGATGGTGGGCATCGCGTGGTGGGTCGGCGCGCTTGTGATGTTCGCCGTGAAAGGCATCGAGACGCTCCCCATATTCGGAGCGATGATGATACTCTTCCAGATCGTCCCCGCGCTCGCATTCTACAAGACATCCAGAAAGAATTCGATGGCGGCGGGCGCTCAATGAGCGACTTCGATTATCAACAAATTGACGATACTCTCCACTCGAGGATCAGGCTCGCAATTGTCGCGGCACTGGTGAGCGTGCAACAGGCCGACTTCAATTTCCTCAAGGACATGGTCAAGACCACCGACGGCAATCTGAGCACGCATCTCAGGAAGTTGGAAGAGGCCGGATACGTCTCATCGAAAAAGGGATTCGTGGAAAGGAAGCCGCAGACGACCTACAAGATTACCGAAAAAGGCCGTCGCGCGCTCGAGGAATATGTAAGCACGCTCGAAAAATTCCTGAAGAAATAACCGGCAAAAATTTTTGCCTCATTACTTTGAAAAACAAAGAGCTTTACAATCAGAGGAGAAGAAATGAAAACCAGACTCGCATTAGTCTCGATACTCACCGTGATACTCCAGTCCGCGGCAACGTTTGCGAAGGCACCTTCAACGACCGGCAATCCTGCGGTGGACTCTCTCGTAATTCAAGGAAGAAATCTCGTCGATTCGGGATACGCGGAGTGGAAAAAGGAAGCGATGCTCCGTGGAAATGCCCTTCTGCAGCGCGCCGGTGTTCTGAAGCCCGAAGACAGGTTCGTCGAATACTACCTCGCTTACGCGGGCTACCGTCTCATGACTTATGGAATGGCGACGAAGCAGGATGACGTGTACAAAGAATTCGCGGACCAGGCCGAAAAACGCGCGGAGGCCCTCAACGACAAATATCCCAACTGGTCCGAACCGAAGGTGCTCCTTGCCGGAATCTACGGAATAGAGATCGCTGAGAGCTGGATGAGCGGCCCTACCCTCGGTCCGAAGAGCGGCGAGCTTGTAGAGAAGGCATTGGCCATGGATTCCACAAATCCGAGAGCCTACATGATCCTAGGTACAAGCAAGTTCAACACGCCCGGAATATTCGGAGGAAGCGTTGACAAGGCCGTGGAGTATTTCCGAAAAGCCGTCTCGCTCTACGAGGCGGTGGGAAACGAATGGCAGGAGAGCCTTGAGCCATCATGGGGATACATCGATGCGCTTACCTGGCTTGGACTCGCTTACGAGAAGCAGGACCACTACAGCGACGCGCTCGCTGTCTACCGGAAGGCGTTGCAGACTTATCCGGACTACGCACGGGCAAAATACGTGTTGATTCCCGAACTGGAAAAGAAAATCAGTCCCGCGAATAATAGGTAAGGATGACGCGAAATGAAATCACTTCGAGTTGTCCTTGGGATGTTGGTTGTTTTGCTGACATCGGTCTCTTTAGGCGCCCAGGTGAAAGTATCTCAGGCGAAGCCTGCCGTCATCTCCGGCACTGTCAAAGACGAAAACGGCAACCCCGTGTCGTACGCCAACGTGTTCATCGCCTCCACCGGTGAAGGCCAGGTTACGAACGACGACGGCTCCTTCTCTTTCAAGTCGTCCGCGTCCGGCAGCGTCGAGCTCGTTTCGAGCGCCGTCGGTTTCGGAAAGTTTGTCCACACGATCTCGATCACCCGGGGCCACATTTATGATTTTGACATAACTCTCAAGGAATCGCAGATTGTCTCGAACAACGTTGACGTGACCGCCAGTTCATTTTCGAGTGAGCCCGGGAAAGGCCTGGTAATGACTCAAATGGACGTATACACGACTCCCGGCGGAGCCGCCGACATCTTCCAGTCTCTGAAGACTCTTCCGGGCCTGACGCAGGTCTCGGAAAGCTCGGAGCTCTATGTCCGTGGCGGCGACCCTTCCGAGACTCTCGTGCTTGTCGACCAGGCCTCACTCTATAATCCCTACACCTACGAATCGCCATATGGCGGGTTGTTCTCCAACTTGAATACGGCCGCGATCGGCGGGATGTATTTTTCCAGCGGCGGATTTTCCGTGAAATATGGGAACGCGTTGTCCGGCGTTCTCGACTTGAAGACGAAGGGGATTCCGGCGAGCCGGTCAATTCAGTTCGGCGCGTCGCTGGCAGGTGCTTCCGCGGGAATAGAGGTCCCGGTACTCGACGACAGGCTTGGGATCCGGTTGTACGTGAGAAAGAACTTCACGGCGCCAATATTCTGGCTGAACGGCGGCAGCGACCGCTTCTCCGCCGTGCCCTCTTCGCAGGATGCCGACGCCTCGATTATCTACAAGTATTCTCAGACCGGCAGCGTCAAGCTCTTCATGCTCGGATCGTCGGACAACGAAGGCGTCAATGTCCAACGCCCGGAGCTAAACGCGGCGTTCAACGGTAAATCAGGGGATCTCACCCTGAATCTCCAGAATATCGACGTGATCGGTGATAATCTGCTCGTTGAAACGAGCCTGTCGGCTTCCGACTATTCCGATACTTGGCTGCTGGGGGTACTGAACCTTGAGAGGACTGACCGGACCGGGAAGCTGCGTTCTGACTTTCAGGATAGGCTGACCGACGGCTTGAAGCTTTCATTCGGCGGTGAAATTGAGAACCGTCAGGAGCACTACATGGGCACGATCCCGAATTACGACTACGATCTGCGGCCCGGGCCCGGCGCATCCTCGAAAGTTCTCGATGCCAATTTCTCCGCCACCCGATACGGAGCGTATTATGAAATCGAGAAGAGGAACCTCGCGTCCGTGCGGGGGCTCTTTGTTGTTGCGGGTGTGAGAGGAGATTATGTAGG
>JAJYOS010000316.1 GCA_021796055.1 Bacteroidota bacterium | reverse complement strand
CAACAACATAATCTATCGACGGTTCGAAAGACGCCGGGGTCTTTTTCGTGATGTCGTTCGGGATCTCATCGAGAGTGTAACCGACGGCGAGCATCGCCGCTATCTTGGCGATAGGGAATCCCGTCGCTTTCGAAGCGAGGGCGCTCGAGCGCGACACGCGCGGATTCATTTCGATGACAACCATTCTGCCGCCTTTCGGGTCCACGGCGAATTGAATGTTAGAACCACCTGTCTCCACGCCAACCGCCCTTATGATCTTCTTTGCCCAATCTCTCATCTGCTGGTACTCTCGGTCCGTCAGTGTCTGGGAAGGGGCCACCGTCATAGAGTCGCCGGTGTGAACGCCCATCGGGTCGACATTTTCGATGGAGCAGACTATTACGACATTGTCGCGTCTGTCTCGCATTACCTCAAGCTCGAATTCCTTCCAGCCGAGAACCGATTCTTCAATGAGTATCTCGCTGATGGGACTAGATGTCAAACCGTGGCGTGCGATTTCACCGAACTCCTCGATGTTGTAGGCGATACCGCCTCCCATGCCACCGAGCGTGTACGACGGACGGATGATTGCGGGGAAGCCGACGTGGCCGATTATGTCCATCGCCTGTTCCATGTTCCTTACGAAACCGCCTTTGGGGACGTCCAGCCCGATGCCAGTCACCGTATCTTTGAAGAGCTCTCTGTCTTCGGCTTTCTGGATCGCCTGCAAGTTGGCGCCGATCATCTCCACGCCGTATTTCTCAAGCACTCCGGATTCGGCCAGATTAACGCCAATGTTAAGCGCGGTCTGTCCTCCCATCGTAGGGAGTATCGCGTCAGGTCTCTCGGTTTCAATGATCTTGGCAACGAATTCAGGCGTGAGTGGCTCAATGTAAGTTACGTCGGCAAGTTCGGGATCCGTCATGATCGTCGCGGGGTTGCTGTTGACAAGTATCACCTTGTAACCGAGCTTCCGCAAAACTTTGCAAGCCTGCGTTCCCGAGTAGTCGAACTCGCAGGCCTGTCCGATCACGATCGGGCCGCTTCCTATTATCAGTATCGATTTGATATCTTCGCGTTTAGGCAATTGTAATCCTGGGTTTATATACACTTCTCCACGCAGATCGATGAAAAGTGAATGCGTGGCTCCTCGTGAATTGTCGATTAAAAAGTTAAGAATTGCGAGAGGTTGAATCAACCCTGGCCAAAAACTATTTACGCGCAGTCTTTCTACCGCGGTATGCAATTGGGTCGGCACCTCGGTGTTTGGAGACTTGGTTTGCGTTTCGCGGTGCTGGGGTTTAAAATGTCGTGGAGGCGGCGATTCAAACCGCTTCGTTTGCCTATTTGTTTGTCGGAGGGGATCATGGAAATGAAGGATTGGCGGGCGTCTCAAGTCCTTGCATCACTGAAGCAAATGGCCAACTCCGCAAATGTCGAAGGCATGGCGCGCTTCGGTATTAATCCTGAAAATACTCTTGGAGTGCCTGTCCCAGCTTTGAGGGCGCTCGCAAAGGAAATCGGAAGTGACCATAAACTGGCACTCGATCTGTGGAAGTCCGGCATTCATGAGGCGAGACTCCTATCGGGCTTCATCGACGATCCTGCTGCCGTGACGCAAGGGCAAATGGAGAGGTGGGCTCGCGATTTCGATTCATGGGATGTTTGCGACCAGCTTTGCAGCAACTTGTTCGATAAGACATCTTTTGCAGTTGAAAAAGCAATAGAGTGGAGCGGGAGAAAGGAAGAGTTCGTGAAGAGGGGCGGCTTTGTCCTGATGGCCGCGCTGGCGGTACATGATAAGGAGGCGGACGATGCGATCTTTGAGTCGTTTCTTCCAATCATCGGAAGGGAATCGAGCGACAAAAGGAACTTCGTCAGGAAGGGAGCCAATTGGGCGCTCAGACAAATAGGGAAGAGGAATCTCTCGCTGAACAGGTCGGCTATCCGCACGGCTAAAGGAATTCTTAAGCTGGATTCGGCGTCGGCGAGATGGATTGCGACTGACGCACTCAGGGAGTTGCAAGGACCGGCTGTCGCGAAGAAGTTGGCCGCACGATAACCCGGCACCAGGGAGCGAAGATGAAAATATTCATTCAGACATGAGCAAAAATAATCTCACCTTCTGGAGGGCTTATGGCAGAACTTAGGCAGAATGTCGTCACTCGCGAGTGGGTAATAATAAATCCGGAGCGCACAAAAAGGCCTCACCAGTTTGCTGGAAAGAAGCCCGTGGAGACTCAGCTTCCGATGTCAGAACCCGAATGCCCGTTCTGCGTGGGGAACGAGCATTTGACCGTAAACGAATCTTTCAAGATCTCGGAAGGAGGCAACTGGAGGGTCAGGGTGGTGGGGAACAAATTTCCCGCAGTCGAGAGCACGGGTGAGCGAGTGAGAAAGATCGACGGAATATATCGCTCCATGTCCGCTGTCGGTTTTCATGAAGTTATCATCGAGCATCCACTCCACAATATGACGATGGCGCTGATGCCCGACGAGCACGTGGCCGATATTCTGACGGCCTACCGCGAGAGATATAGAGAAATCAGGTGGGACGAACGAGTTGAGTCGATCATCATATTTAAGAATCACGGCGAAACGGCAGGCACTTCACTCGTTCATCCACACTCGCAACTCGTGGCCACTCCGGTTGTACCGAGTCAGATCAGGAACCGCATGGAGGAGGCGATGAGATATTTCGACGACACCGGCGAATGCGTCTGTTGCAGGACAATTAAAGATGAGATAAACGCGGGAGAGCGGATCGTTTATGAGAACGAAAACTTCGTGGCGTTTATACCGTACGCCGCCCTCTCGCCTTTTCACACCTGGATATTCCCGCGAAGGCATTCGTCGTCGTTCGATGAGACTACCGACTTAGAGATCCGCGATCTCGCCAGATGTCTGAGGGCGGTGCTCGCGAAGCTTCATTACGGTCTGAACAACCCAGACTTCAATTATTCCATCCGCTCGGTACCAACACGTGAACTTCATGTCGAATATTTCCATTGGTACTTCACGCTTGTTCCGCGCGTCACCAAGACTGCGGGGTTCGAGATAGGAAGTGGCATGTATGTGAACAGCGCTCTGCCGGAGCAGAGCGCTGAATTTCTGAGAAATGTTGTTGTGCCCTGAGGAGGTTCTTACTCCAGCAGCATTGCCGCCGGGTCTTCGATTAACTCTTTCACCTTCACCAGGAACTGCACCGACTCACGGCCATCAACTATCCTATGATCGTACGTAAGGGCAACGTACATCATTGGGCGCACCGCGATCTGTCCATCGACCACTACCGGCCGCTCGGTAATTTTATGGAGCCCGAGTATTCCGACCTGAGGTGGATTGAGGATGGGGGTGCTCATCATCGATCCGAATACTCCTCCGTTCGTAATCGTGAAAGTGCCGCCGCGAAGATCCTCGAGTGTTAGAGTTCCGGAGGATGACTTGTCGGAGAAGTTCTTTATCGCCATGTCGATTTGGGCGAATGACATCAGGTCCGCGTTTCTCAGTACCGGCACCACGAGGCCTTCCTCGGCGCCTATCGCCACGCCGATGTCATAATAATACTTGTAAACCAGTTCCTCGCCGGCGATCTCCGCATTTAAGCGTGGAAACTCCTTAAGCGCGGCGATGGCTGCTTTAACGAAGAACGACACGACGCCAAGGTTGATTCCATACTTTTGCTTGAAGTGCTCTTTATATTTTTTCCTGAGTTCCATCACGCGGCTCATGTCGATCTCATTGAAAGTGGTTAGCATCGCCGCGTTCTGCTGTGCCTCTACCATTCTCCTGGCTATCGTCTTGCGGCGCATCGACATCTTCACGCGCTCTTCGGCTCCTGTCTTGTGGGTGGCCGCCGGCGCTTGAGTCTGCGGCTTACCGTTTCCGCTCTTCTGAGCCGGTGCTTCCGCCGGCGACGGGGTAGCGCGGTTCGAAATGAAAGCCTCCACGTCGTGTTTCGTCACTTTGCCGCCGGTCCCGGAACCTGCAATCTCTGAAATCGCCAGTCCGCTTCCCTCGGCGACACGTTTCGCCAGCGGCGTCGCCTTGTCTTTGGAAGAGGTCTCGGCCGCGGATTGAGACACGTGGCCGTTCTGCGATGCCGCGACAGATTCCTCCTCCTTGGCGCTAGGCTGGCCCCTTTGTGCGGGGACTTCGCTCGGCTGGGCGGAGGAGTCGATCTCCGCTATAGCGTCGCCGATATGTACCGTCGTGTCTTCTGCGGAAATTATTCTTACGATGACGCCTTCATTCTGCGCCGCGACTTCGACGTTGACCTTTTCCGTTTCAAGCTCGACGAGTATGTCTCCGATGTTTACTCTTTCGCCTTCCTTCTTCATCCAATGTGCTATGCGTGCTTCTACAACTGATTCTCCCAGCGCGGGAACTACAACCTTGTTCTTCATATACTCTTGCCTTTATGAATTTAACAGACTCTTGGCGGCTTTGACTTGCGCGGCCCCTTCTTTTACAGGGCCGCCCTTGAAAGCGCTCTCAATGACAACGGTGTGATGGGCTGAATGCAGAGCCGTAGAGCCTTCCGCCGGACTCGCGTTCGGTATTCTTCCGACATAGCCGAGCGGAACATCTTCGCCGAGAAGAATCTCGAGTCTCGGGCGGACGAAATGCCATGCTCCCATGTTCTCCGGCTCTTCTTGAACCCACACGACCTCTTCGACTTTCTTGTAGCTTGAAATAACGGCTTTGATCTCGTCGGAAGGGAATGGATAAAGCTGTTCGATCCTGATAATTGCCGTTTCCTGATTATTTTCTCTGAGTTTACTGTCGATAAGGTCGACGAATATTTTGCCGCTGCAGAGGAGCAGACGTTCGGCGGTGTTTTTCAGCGTCGATGAGTTTGGATCGTCAAGCACCGGCTCCCATTTGCCGGAAGCGAACTGATTCGGGGCCGAAGCGGTCTTCGGATGCCTCAGGAGACCTTTCGGTGTCATCACAACAAGAGGTAGAGGATCGGTTTTCAAAAGGAGCGCCTGGCGCCTGAGCAGGTGGAAGTATTGCGCGGATGTCGTGCAATTGGCTATGCGCATATTCGTTTCTGCAGCCAGATCGAGGAAGCGCTCCAGCCTGCCGCTCGAATGATCCGGTCCCTGGCCTTCATAAGCATGCGGAAGGAGGAGGACGAGAGATGGTGTCTGTCCCCATTTCGCTCTCGCGGAAGTTATAAATTCATCGACCATCATCTGTGCGCCATTGATGAAATCGCCGTACTGTGCCTCCCAGACGACGAGGCGTCCGGGTTCCTGAACGTTGTAGCCGTATTCGAAACCAATCGCCGCGTTTTCTGTAAGAGGGCTGTTGTGTCCCTCGAACGAAGCCTTTGCCGAATCAAGCGCTTCAAGCGGCGTGTAGACGGCACCCGTCTTGACGTCGTGGTACTTCATATGCCTGTGGCTGAACGTTCCGCGTTCCACGTCCTGGCCGGTGAACCGAATTGGAATTCCGTCTTCCAGGAGAGAAGAGTAGGCGAAGAGCTCGGCGGTAGCCCAATCCACTGTGGGAGCGTTGTTGTCTTCGAAGATGTGTCTCCGCTTTTCGACGAGGCGCTCGATCTTCGGATGCAGGGAGAAGCCTTCCGGAAGTCTCAGTAATTCATTGTTTAGCGCTTCCAGTCGCTTGATATCGACCTGCGTCTTAATCCGTCTCGCG
Organism: Bacteroidota bacterium; assembly: GCA_021796055.1. The sequence goes on along the minus strand of JAJYOS010000316.1, from coordinate 1,696 downwards.
GCGCCGGTCGGCGGAGCTGCGGGCCGTGACTCGATTCGAGCTTTATCGGCATCGAGGGAAGAGAGCGCGTCCTGCAACCTGTCGAACTGTTCTTTCACCATCGCGGCCGCTTCGGAAGATGAAACCACTTTCCTCTCCTCTAGAGCGGCGGCCCATTTCTGACGGACCGTCGGCATGTTCTTGATCTTCTCGTACATGAGAGGCTGCGTAAATGTCGGCTCGTCGCTTTCGTTATGGCCGTGACGCCGATACCCTACGAGGTCAATTAGAAAATCTCTACGGAATTTCTCGCGATATGCCGATGCGATCCTGATAGTCTCGATGCACGCGATCGGGTCGTCCGCGTTGACATGAATAATCGGGATCTCGAAACCTTTGGCCAGGTCGCTCGCGTACTTCGTGCTTCTCGTCTCGTCAGGCGATGCCGTGTATCCGAGCTGGTTGTTTGTGATTATATGGATCGTGCCGCCGGTGGAATATCCATGCAGCATGGAGAGGTTCAGAGTCTCCGCGACAATTCCCTGGCCTGGGAACGAGGCGTCGCCGTGGATGAGTATCGGAAGCGTAATACCCGGATCAAATACCGGCCTTCCCGGCTTGTGAGCGTTCGTCCCGGCGGCTCTTGCCATTCCTTCGATCACAGGATCGACAGCTTCTAGGTGACTCGGGTTTGGGGCGAGATATATCGAAAGGCCATGTTCGGTGCCGTTTTTCTGCACCTTAATTGCGCCACGGTGATATTTGACGTCTCCTGTCCAGTCAAGGTCGGCCCTGGAATGCTTCTGCGGGGTCGGATCCTTGAACTCCGCGAGTATGGCGGAGTAGGGGAGTTGGAGTATATGGGCGAGCACATTGAGCCTTCCTCTATGCGCCATTCCGATCACAATCGCTCCAATATCGGATTGCGTGGCGAGTTGCACGATTTCTCCTAGCATCGGGACGAGCATATCGACCCCTTCGCCGGAGAATCTGAATTTGCCGGGGAATGATCGTTGAAGAAATTGCTCGAACACTTCCGCTTCAGTGAGGCTCCGAAGCAGCGCCTTCTCATTTATAGAAAGATTCGGAGGCGCGAATTGTTTTCCCTCTATGGCATCACGAAGCCAGCTCCGCTCGGCCGCGACGTTAACGTGTTCGAAGTCGAAGCCTATGGTGGACGTATAAATTCCGGTAAGCGCCTCGATTGCCTCGAGAGCGTTCTGAGTCCGGGCGGCAATTGGCCCGCCGACAAGATCCGCGGGAAGGGCACGCAGTTTCTGGTCAGTTAGACCGTGCGAGTCCTTTCCAAGGATTGGGTCGCCGAGCGTAAGAAGTCCCAGTGGGTCTATCTTCGCCGCGAGGTGGCCGAACTGTCTAATGTCTTGCGCCAATCTCGCGACCGCCAGAACCGTTTCCCAATTCCCCTGGGAGACTTGACCGGAAGTCTTTGACGGCGTGGCGGTTTGATCTTTAGTAGGTTTCCAACTCCGGAAAAATTCCCTCGTTTCCGGATCTACAGATGATGGGTCTTTTAGAAATTTGTCGTAAAGTTCTAAGACGTAACCGGCATTGGGTCCGTAGAACTCTCTGAGTGCATCCATTTTGGTTCGTCATTTTTTATTTTTTTCCGTAAGACGGTGCGAATCTCGAAAAGTGCTTATATGCACGAAAGAAGATGCAATAAGGGCCACAGAGGCCATTCGTATCCCGTCACACA
>JAJYOS010000315.1 GCA_021796055.1 Bacteroidota bacterium | reverse complement strand
GGTCCTGAACAGAAAAACGCAACAGATTGAAGACCGCACTTTCCGGAAGATCCGATGAAACAGTTGTGGGGAGCGATAGGAGCCGTATTCGGATCGTGGAACAACGACCGCGCTATAGCTTACCGGAAAATGTACGACATCCCGGAATCGTGGGGAACGGCGGTCAGCGTCGTAGCCATGGTATTCGGGAATATGGGAGAATCTTCCGGAACCGGCGTTGCATTCACACGTGATCCTGCCACCGGGACGAACCAGTTCTACGGCGAGTATCTCATGAATGCCCAGGGCGAGGATGTGGTTGCCGGAATCAGGACTCCGATACCTATCTCGGAGCTGAAGAAGGAGAATCCGAAGATATACGCCCGACTCGATAAAATCCGGAAGACGCTCGAGAAGCATTACAAAGATATGAACGATATTGAGTTCACCATACAGGAAGGCAAGCTCTACATGCTCCAGTGCCGTGTCGGAAAGAGAACGGCATTTGCAGCGATCAAGATGGCTGTCGACATGGTGGAAGAAGGTCTTATCTCCGAGAGGGATGCCATCGGCAGAGTCGAGCCGGATCAGCTGAACCAGCTCTTGCGTCCGGTCTTCGACTTGAAGGAAAAAGAAGCGGCCGTGAAAGGTGACAGACTCCTCGCGAAAGGTTTGAACGCCGGACCGGGAGCAGCGACCGGACGAGTAGTGTTCAATGCGCCGGATGCCGAAGAGTGGCACAAGCGCGGTGAGACGGTGATCCTGACCCGTATCGAGACATCACCGGAAGACATAAGAGGAATGGACGCAGCGGCAGGAATCCTTACTGCCAGGGGTGGAATGACTTCACATGCCGCCCTCGTGGCTCGCCAGATGGGAAAAGTCTGCGTCGCAGGCTGCTCAGCGCTCGAGATTGACTACTCCACCCACACTATGAGAGTCAACGGCAAAGTCATAAAGGAAGGCGACTGGATCTCCATCGACGGGACCACCGGCGAAGTGGTAGAAGGTAAAATCGCTACGAAGCCGTCGGAGGTACTGCAGGTCCTGATCGACAGGACACTCGATCCGAAAGATGCGCCCGTTTACCAGGAGTTTGCCAAAGTTCTCAGATGGGCGGACAAGTACAGGACATTGAAGATACGTACAAATGCCGACCAGCCCGACCAGGCATCGAACGCGGTTGCCTTCGGCGCAGAAGGGATCGGTCTCTGCCGGACAGAACATATGTTTTTCGGTGAAGACAAGATCGGTCCGATGCGCGAAATGATTCTCGCCGACAAGCTCGAGGCGAGGAAGGCTGCGTTAGCCAAACTGCTTCCTCTCCAGCGCAAGGACTTCGAAGGAATCTTCAAGGCAATGGCCGGGAGGCCCGTGACAATCAGAACTCTCGACCCGCCTCTGCATGAATTTCTTCCGCACGAAGAGAAGGCGCAGAGACAGCTTGCTGCCGAGATGGGAATAAGCTATGAGAAAGTGCACCAAAGAGTGGAAGATCTCCACGAGTTCAACCCGATGCTCGGCTTCCGCGGTTGCAGGCTCGGAATCATCTACCCCGAAATAACCGAAATGCAGTCACGGGCGATCTTTGAGGCTGCGGCCAACGTCCAGAAAGAAGGGATGAAGGTCGAGCCGGAAGTCATGATCCCGTTGGTTGGAAACGTAAAAGAACTTGACAACCAGGCGGCGATCGTCAGGAAGGTAGCCGACGATGTGATGAAGCAGGCCGGAGTCAAGTTCAGTTATCTCGTCGGCACGATGATCGAGATTCCTCGTGGTGCCATAACCGCCGACGAAATAGCCAGGGTTGCCGAGTTCTTCAGTTTCGGGACGAACGATCTGACCCAGACGACGCTCGGCGTCAGCCGCGACGACGCAGCCAGGTTCCTGGTTCCTTACACCGAGATGGAGATCTACGCGAAGGATCCGTTCGAGGTGCTTGATCGCGACGGGGTCGGTTCCCTGATGAAGATGGCGAAGGAGAAGGGGCGTTCCGTCAAACCGAACCTCAAGCTCGGTATCTGCGGTGAACATGGCGGCGAACCGTCGTCGGTAGAGTTCTGCCACATGATCGGGCTCAACTACGTCAGCTGCTCTCCCTTCAGGGTGCCGATCGCAAGGTTGGCGGCGGCGCGGGCGGCTCTAAAGTATCCGGTGGCAGTCTCTGCTGCCTCACGAAAGGCTGCGAAGAAACCGGCAAAGAAATCCGCGAGGAAATCCAAAAGGTAAGATGGCCGTAGTCCCGTCCCGGTTCCGTCCAACGGGACCGGGACTAACAAAATTAAACAAAGGGATTAGGTAATGATGAAACTAACAGACTTCAAATACGCAGTTCCCCGGAACCTGATCGCGAAGGCGCCGGTGCAACCGCGTGACCATGCCCGAATGATGGTCCTGAACAGAAAAACGCAACAGATTGAAGACCGCACTTTCCACCAGATCGCAGAATACTTCCAAAAAGGCGATTCGCTCGTTGTCAACGAGACAAAAGTGTTTCCGGCGAGGCTTCTCGGAAGGAAAGAAAAGACAAACGCGAAGATCGAGGTCCTCCTTCTGAGAGAGCTGAACCACGAGGAAGGGATCTGGGATGTCGTCGTCGAACCTGCGCGGAAAGTCAGGATCGGCAACAAGATTTATTTTGATGATGAGCGAATACACGCCGAAGTGATCGACAACACGACAAGCCGCGGACGGACCATAAAGTTCAATTACAAGGGCGATATTTACAAGATACTCGACAAGATCGGGCAGATGCCTCTCCCTCACTATATCAAACGTGAGCCGACTGAGAAAGACAAAGAGGACTACCAGACCATATACGCTAAAGTTGTCGGTGCAGTTGCCGCTCCCACGGCCGGCCTCCATTTTACAAACCGCCTTTTCACCAAGCTTCAGAAGAAAGGTGTTAAGATCGTTCCGGTGGTGCTCCACATAGGTATCGGTACTTTCAGAACCGTAGATGTAGAGGATCTGACGAAGCACAGGATGGATTCCGAGTTCTACGAGGTCCCACTTGATACAGCCAAAGCGGTCAATCAATCCATCGACGCCAGGAAGCATGTGTTTGCGGTCGGAACGTCCGTTGTCAGGGTACTTGAATCAAATGTCACCACCGACAACCACGTCAAGGCGGGAAGAGGATGGACCGACAAGTTCATCTATCCTCCGTACGAATTCAAGGTTGTCGATCATCTGGTCACCAACTTCCATCTCCCGGAAACGACGTTGATAATGCTCGTCAGCGCTTTCACCGGTCACGAGTTCATGACGCGGGCCTACAAAAAAGCGATCAAGGATGGGTACCGGTTCTACAGTTACGGCGACGCAATGTTGATATTGTAAATGTCGGGTAAAGTAGGTGTAATAATCCCGGCGGCCGGTGCCGGTAAGCGTCTCGGTGGAGTTTCCAAACCCCTCATCGAAATCGGCGGAAAGCCGCTTATCTTAAGGCTCCTGAAACTCTTCGCCGAATTGAGGAGTGTCTCCCGGATCTGCATCGCGGTGCCGTCTGAGGGCATCTCCGGCTTCACTGCAATTGTGAAGTCGTCGGGATACGCCGCGCTCATCGGAATTGTCGGTGGAGGCGCCGAACGGAACGTGTCGGTGAAGAATGCGTATGAATCTCTAAAGACTTTCCTCGACGATGACGACCTGGTCTGCATCCACGATGCTGCCAGGCCTCTTCTGTCGACAGAAGATCTTCAAAGGGTGATAGAAGCAGGATGGGAACACGGCGCTGCATTCCTGGCGTCAAGAGTCAAGGATACACTTAAAGTCGTGGACAAGAAAGGCTTCTGTGCATCCACGATAGACCGGTCATCGGTTTATGCGGCGCAGACACCGCAAGTAATCAGATCGGGTCTTCTTAAGAGTGCTTACGACAGGGTTTCCGATTACTCGGGGTTGACGGATGAGATAATGCTCATGGAAAAGATCGGCGTAAGGGCGTACGTTGTCGAGCCGCGCCATGTCAATTTCAAAATCACGACTCCTGAAGATCTCGACCTTCTCAGAAAATTCATTTCTTGATGTACCTTGCGCTCAGGTAGTCGGAGGGAAGTGCGTCTTTACCGTCGCTGAGCGCCTGGCCGAATTGTTGTCCCAGCCTGTTCGTAAAAACATCTCTCGGGTCGGCGGCAGTGTCGAGTTTCAGTGCAACCTCCCCGGTTTCCACAAATTTGCCTATCGCATCCGGTATCGGCCTGGCACCCGACTCGTATGTGAGGTAAGCAGACCCGAAAAAGTGTACAAGCTTATCACTGTCTCCCCATTTGCCCTGAGGAGAATCAGGATAAATATATCTGGGCAGCTTATTGATCCGTGCGATTGCATCTGCGGAGTCTTCCGCCGGCAACGGAAGAGTGATTATTCCGAGGAGGGGAAAAGTCGGTTTTATGTCCGTCCTGTTGAGAACCGCGATGGATGCAGCAAGAAGTGCCGTGCCGACCTGCTTCCTGGCTAACTCCATTGCTTTAATATATATCAAATCGACGTGGTGAAGTTCTTCCTCTCTGTCATGACTGACAGGCGGGAGCTCCGTTCTGATATACTTCCGTAGTTCATCGGTCACTCTAAATACCGGGGGCTCGAATATCTTCTTCAAAAAATCCAGCTGAGCCGACGCCTGTCCCACAGACGAAAAAAGAAGGCCGACCACGGCAATCAGCTGAATCGGACGGTACTTCAAGTCTGGATTACACCCACGTTGAAATGTTGAAGAGACGGGTTATTGTTGGACACCTCGATTCCCATAGAGATCATCTGTCTCATCTCGGTGGGATCGATTATTTCATCCACCCAGAGGCGGGAAGCGGCGTAGGCCGGATCCATTTCAATATCGTATCGTGACCTGATCTCTTCGAGAAGGTGTGATTGCTCGCTTTCGGTTATTTTCTTGCTGTCGCGTTCCATTTGTTGAAGCCTGATACTCAACAGCGTCTGGCTTGCCTGGTCGCCGCCCATGACGGCAATTCTCGCGGAGGGAAGGGCAAAGATCAGTCGGGGGTCGTAACCTTTTCCGCACATCGCATAGTTTCCCGCACCGAAACTGTTCCCGACTATGAAAGTAAATTTCGGTACGGTCGAATTGGAAACTGCATTCACCATTTTCGCGCCGTCCTTTATGATCCCGCCTCTTTCTGCTCTTGTTCCCACCATGAAGCCTGTAACGTCCTGGAAGAATACGAGAGGTATTCGCTTCTGGTTACAATTCATAATGAAACGCGCTGCCTTATCCGCGCTGTCCGAATAAATCACTCCTCCGATTTGCATTTCCGCCGAGTTGTCGGGACGTTTCGACTTCACCGTCGTGCGCTGGTTGGCTACGATCCCGACTGCCCACCCGTCCACCCTGGCGTAGGCGCAAATAATCGATCTGCCATAAGTGGACTTGTATTCGTCAAGCTCGCTGTCGTCGACAATTCGAGCGAGTATCTCATACATGTCGTACGGTTTTGTCCGGTCCGTCGGAATAATTCCGAATATTTCGCGCGGGTCGAAGGCGGGCGGTTTCGGCTTGATCCTGTCGAAACCAGCCGAAGTTGGAGCGCCCAACTTGGATACGAGGTTACGGATGAGTTTAAGTGCCTCCGCATCGGACTTCACCTTGTAGTCCGTCAAACCGGAAATGGTCGAATGAGTCTCGGCTCCGCCGAGTTTCTCGACATCCGTTTCTTCTCCGATGGCCGCTTTCACGAGGAACGGACCTGCAAGGAAGACGCTCCCCGTTCCTTCGACGATTATCGATTCGTCGCTCATGATCGGAAGGTAGGCTCCCCCCGCGACACACGGGCCCATCACGGCGGCCAGTTGCGGAACCCCGAGTGAGCTCAGGATGGCGTTGTTGTAGAAAATCCTTCCGAAATCATCCTTATCGGGAAAAATCTCGGACTGCATGGGTAGAAAAACGCCGGCCGAGTCAACCAGGTAAATTATCGGAATTCTGTTCTCGATTGCGATCTCCTGGGCGCGCAAGTTCTTCTTGATCGTCATCGGGAAATAGGCCCCGGCTTTTACAGTCGAATCATTGGCAACGATTACCACATTTCGTCCTTGAATTCTGCCGATACCCGTCACGATTCCGGCCGACGGAGCGCCGCCGTATTCCTCGTACATCCCGAGCGCGGCCATCGTTCCGAATTCATGAAATGGATTCCCGGGATCTAACAGGTTGTCGACACGTTCCCGCGCAAGCATCTTTCCGCGTTTCTTCTGTCGGGATGCCGCGTCGTCTCCGCCGCCTTTGCGGGCGAGTTCTGCCTGCGCCTTCAGCTTCCGAAGCAGATTTTTGTTGGCCTCTTCATTCTTCAGGTACAAAGCGTCGTGCTCGATCTTGCTGCCGCAGTTTCTCATATCGCCACCTCGAATTGTTTGGACTTGCGAAGCGCTTCTTTGGTGTGGGTGTTCATGAGCTCCACTCGTCAAAATATCGCCGGTCGTCGGAACTCTCACACTCCGGAGCAATGCATACAGGGTTCCAGGAGTTCTCCGATTTTTTCTTCGCCGTCTTAAGCTTATCGAATATGCGAGCTTTTTTCAAGAACAGATCGTGGACGCTGCCGAATGCAATTGGGATATTCTGGCTCTGCGTTGGGCCATGACGACGGAGTTTCACGGCAATATGCATCATTGACATTGAGCCTCTCGGTTTCTATATTTATAACCGTTAAGATGCAAAGTAAATCACCGCACGATAAGACAGCGTCAGCGAAGCTGACGTTTGTTGTATTATCAGATGCAGAAAGACCGTCGCGGACTTTCAAGGCATCGAGGCTCCAGTTGACGCTTGCTGTCGTTTTTGCAATTGTTGCCGTCGGTGCAGCGAGTGTGCTGATCTTGATTAATACCCCGTTGGGGAAACTGGTTCTCCCCTCCTATTTTAGTACACAAGAAGAGCAATTGCAGAAGATTCGCGTATTGGAAACGAAGGTGGATGCGGTTCAACAACAGTTGACCTATCTTGCATCATACAACTTGAAGCTGAGGAATGCCCTGGGCGATACGGCCGGGATGGAAACGAGCATGCCGGAAGCAGGTGCAACACCTCCTGCCGGTATGGCCCAGACCGATCAGCAGAAGGTTGAAGAAGGAAGTGTCGATAACACCGAGTCGTATCAGGCGCCGACACCAGGACGCTACACCTATGCAAATTACAGAGAATTGAATCATGATATTTTTCCGATGATAATGCCGGTCCATGGTTTTATCACGCGAGGTGTGGATTACCCGATACAGCACTACGGCATCGACATCTCAGCCCAGGAAGGCGAGCCCATTGTCGCGCCGGCACCAGGCGAAGTGGTATTCTCAGACTGGACTCTCACAGGAGGTAACACGGTTATTATTGCCCATCCCGGCGACTTCATGACC
>JAJYOS010000314.1 GCA_021796055.1 Bacteroidota bacterium | reverse complement strand
CCGTCCACACCTCGGACGGGCTCCTCACGATGACACGTAAACCGGCGGGGCGGTTTCATGAAGGCGATCGCCGCGGCGCTTCGCGCCTCGCGATGACTGGTTTCTTGACAGATGGGCTCCCCCGCAAAACACGTTACCGCTCCCTACTTCGCCTTCAACTTTCTCCAAAGCGTCGTTACATCTATCCCCAATATCTTCGCGGCCTTGGCGCGGTTTCCGTCCGTCAGCTGCAGAACCCGGTCGATATATGCCCGCTCGACTTCCTGGAGAGATTTGTTCCCCCCGACCGCTGCCTGGAAATTCCCCCTGACGGCGTTCGTTATCGCGGCTGGAAAATGCCGCGGGAGAATGGCTCCGTCGGGACTGAGTATGGCCGCCCGCTCGATAAGGTTCTCAAGCTCGCGGACGTTGCCGGGCCAGTCGTAATCCTGAAGGTAATCGATGCACGATGCATCGATGTGGAGCTGCGGCATGTGAAGCTTTTTCGAAACCCTGTCGACGAAAAACCGCACCAGCGGAACTATGTCTTCCTTCCGGTCCCTGAGCGGCGGCACGGTCAGCTCCATCACGCTCAGCCGGTAAAACAAATCCTCGCGGAACTTCCCCTGCCGGATGAGCTCGTGCAGATCCTTGTTCGTCGCGGCAATAACCCTGATGTCCACCTTCCTCGTCGTGCTTTCGCCCACCCGCATTATCTCGCGCTCCTGCAGCACACGGAGGATTTTCAACTGCATCCCGGGACTTATGTCTCCTATCTCGTCGAGGAAAACCGTCCCCTTGTCTGCGGACTCGAAAAGTCCCGTTCGGTCCTTCGTCGCGCCCGTGAAGGCGCCAGCCTTGTGGCCGAAGAGCTCGCTCTCGAGGAGCGACTCCGGAAGCGCGCCGCAATTCACCGCCACGAACTGCTCTTTCGCCCTCGCCGACAGCTTGTGTATGTATTTCGCCAGCACTTCCTTACCCGAGCCGGTCTCGCCTGTTATCAGCACGGTGGAATCGAACGGCGCCACCTTGTTCGCGATCAGAAGAACATGCCTATACGCCTTGCTGTGTATCTCTATGAAAGAAGGCTTCACGGCGGTGCCTAGCGCTTCTATTTCCTTTTCGTATTTCTTTAGAAGGACCGACTTCTCTTTCAACTGCTGTGAGAGCTTCTCTATTTTCAGTTTGATGTCGTGCAGCTTGAAATATCCGAGGTATGGCTTGATCTCGTCCCCCCACGATGCCGCGTCCTTGCCGACGGCTTGGCAGACGTTCTTTCCCTGCGCCTTGCATGACTGTTCGATGAAATACACGTCGGTGCCGAGAGAGAGCGTCACGAAGCCGCTGAAGTATCCGGCCAGTATCCAGCAGACGGGATGCTGAGATTTCCCGGAAGCGTAGAGATGTTCCTGCGCCTCCTTTGAATCGAACCAGCTGAGCTCCATATTGAATTTCCCGCTCGACTCGTCGTACTCGAGCGAGTGGACGATGTCACGCGCGATCCCTTCAAGCGAATGGAGCTTACACCCCGCCCTGATCAGCTCTTCCTTGCTGTCCCACTTGAAGTCGTTCATCAGGACGGACGCGTCCGCCTGTCCCTGAAAGTAGCCGAACCTCGTCAGTATGTTCCTCGCGTTGGAAATACCCGTCGCGTCGGTCAGGTCTTTCCTGAACTGCGCGAAGGCGTGAAGGCTATGGAGCACCACCTCGCGTCCGTGAAGCGCCAGCGTTCCTTCCGAGAAATTTACGAGCTCCTCGAGTCTTAGATCTTCCGCTTTCACACTCTCCCTGCTCTTTCAGATTGTTTTTTTCAGACCGCAGAACCGGCCGTTCGTGACATGGCCCTGCAAGCTATACCCATTCATTCCGCAATGGGACCATTGCAAAATACAAAGCCCACCGGAATGCAACAAACCATTTATCGATGATTCCGGAGCAGATGCGCCCCTTTTTCCCGGCACGACTATTGGCCTATGCAAGGTGGAATTAAAAGAAAGGAACCACATGTATACGCTGCTTAAGGAACACGCCAATTACCTGGGGAAGGCCGCGGCCGCGTTCGCGTCGGAACTCGTCCGGACTCCCAGTCCCAGTCTCTGTGAGAACGGGGTCGCGAAATTGGTCGAAAGGAAAATGGAGGAACTCGGTTACGACAAGGTAGTCGTCGACGATTTCGGAAACGTCATCGGAATCATGTACGGCACCGACCCTTCGCCGGTAATCGTGCTCAATAGTCACATGGATACCGTCGTCCCCGGGAGGGACGATCAGTCGTGGAACATGCCTCCGTACTCCGGCGAGATGGAAGGTGGAAAACTGTACGGGGCCGGGAGCTCCGACTGCAAGAGCGGGCTCGCCTCGCAAATCTACGCGGGCTATCTCCTCAAGCGCCTCTACCTTCCGCTGAGGGGAACGCTGATAGTCGCCGCGACTGTCTCGGAGGAAAACGGGCTGAGCCTCGGGATGCAGCATCTCCTCTCAAAGACGCTGGCGGACATGAAGATCAATCCGGATTACGTGATACTCGGCGAGCCGACGGACAACGGTCTGTTTTACGGTCATGACGGCTGGGCTGAATTCCGGATCGGGATGGATTCCACCAACCCGAACAACCTCAGGGACGCCGCCGACACGATCTTCCAAAATCTTCTCTCGGCCGGCGAACTAAAGGGAGTACCCGGTCCGATCGAACTGATGAGCGTGACCCGCCCGGAGTTCGACGCGCACAGCGGGAACGCATACATCAACTTCAACCGCAGGCTCCTTCCCGAAGAGAACACCGTCGACATCGCGGAGAAAATAAGGGAGTTCAGTCTTCAGAGCATGCCGGGCAATGAGGATATCAATATGGTCGTCAAGGTCCGCGAGGAGATTCAGAAGCTTCAGAACGGCGAGACCGTGCAGGTGAGGTTCATGAGCGACGCGTGGGAGACCGATCCCTTCTCGCCGCTGATGGACCGCGCGCGTCAGGCGCTCTCGTCCGCCGGGTGCAAGAGCCAGCCGGGGAAATGGAGACTCCCCCAGCTCGGTATGGGCACGGCGGGAAGCATACTTACCAGGCGGTTTGGCATCCCGACAATCGGTTACGGTCCCGGAGACGAACGGCTTGCCCACACCGCCAACGAATACGTCGAGCTCGATAAGATCACCGAGTGCGTGCTCGGGACGGCTTCCATCGTGCATAGCCTTGTCGGAATTCCTGTCTTTGGCTGGACCGCCGACGAGGATATCTAATATGCGTGAAGAATCACCGACGCTTTTTGTAAAACAGCTGACTGGAGCCTGACATGAATCTTTTCGTATTGAACTGCGGCAGTTCGTCCCTGAAGTATAAGATGTTCTCCTTCCCTTCCGGCGAAGAACTCTTCGGAGGCGAGGTGCAGAGGATCGGCTCGAAGACTGCGGAGCAGCCGAGGATAATTCACCGTAAGCAGAGATCTGAGAACACCCGTTTTGTCGACGCGAAGAGCTACAAAGACGCGCTGCGAGAGGTGATCAAGCTGGCGCGCGATGAATCAGGCTTCCTGCCTGACGCCATCGCCCACCGGCTCGTGCAGGGCGGAAAGGATTTTCCCACGAGCGCCGTGATAAGCAGAAACGACTTCAGCGCGCTGGACGGAATTGCCGACCTCGCTCCCGTCCATAATCCGCCGGTTGTCGCCCTTATAAAGGAATGCGATCTGCTGTATCCGGACATTCCTCAGGCAATTGTCCTCGACACGGCTTTTCACTCGACAATCCCGGACTATGCGGCGACTTACGCGATTCCTGAGAAGCTCCGCCGCGAACTAGGCATCAGGAAGTACGGTTTCCATGGCATCAGCCACGAGTATGTCGCGGAGGAGACGGCAAGGTTTCTCCACATTCCGTCGCCTGAACTAAAAGCCATAAGCTGCCACCTCGGCAGCGGCGGCGCGAGCCTTTGCGCCATCGTAGACGGGAAATCTGTGGACAACTCGATGGGCTTCTCCCCCCTCCAGGGACTCGTCATGAGCACCCGCTGCGGCGATCTCGACCAGGCCGTAATACTGAAGATGCTTGCCTACTCGGAAGGCGATTCCGGGAAGGTCAGCAACATACTCAATAAGCGGAGCGGAGTGCTCGGATTGTCCGGCATCTCAGGCGATATACGTGACGTCATCAACAGGGCGCTTGAAACGGTAGATGAACGCGCCAGGCGCACGCTCGACGTCTACATCTGGAGAGTCAGGAAATATCTCTCTTCCTATCTCGCCGTCGTCGGCCTGCCGCAGGCCGTTATCTTCACCGACACTATCGGGGAATCCATCCCCTACGTCCGGGAAGCGGTCTGCCTCGGAATGGAATACTTCGGTCTCCGGATAGACGAATGGAAGAACAGGAACATACTTACATACCCTGCCGATGTATCGGCATCCGGCAGCAGGTCGCGAATCGTAGTCGTTAAAACGAATGAGGAGAAAGCAATTGCGCGGAAGGCATACATGCTGATCACAGGCGATCTGCCTCAATCAAACACATCCGGGAATAGGAAGGAATTCGATGAAGAAATTAATTGTGCTAAATCCTGAAGGCGCTTTCGTCAGTTATTTTGTTTACACATCGGAGCGTTCGACCGTTCCGAATGTCGAGACAATCCCTGAAAACATCTGGAGCGGCCGGATCAGGCTGAACGGACCGGGAGTCCCCGATCTCGACATTGCGCGGCTGTTGAGAAGGTACTCACCTCATGGTGTCGCGGTGAGAGCTCTTTACGGCGGCGACAGATTCAGGGAAGCTGAGTTCTCCGACGCATCCGTGATCGGCAGGCTCAGGGAACTGACACCCGGTTCTCCGCTCAACATACCGGCCGTGGTACGGTTGCTGGAATTGATAGGACGGACGGTGCCGACGCCCGAGATAATGTTGTTCTTCGAAACCGCGTTCTTCAATCGTCTCCCTGTCAGCGAGCGCACGTACGCCATCGACGATGACGCCGCCGAAATACTCGGCAGCAGCGAGCTGCGCAGGTACGGTTATCACGGAATATTCCACAGGGCGGCGGTGACTAACGTGCGCGGCGTATCGCCGGACACCCGCAGGATAATATCGATCTGCCTGGAGCCTCAGCCTGAGGTTGTCGGCATCTATGACGGGAAACCGGTCACCGTCTCGAGCGGCTCGACCCCCGTCGAGGGGCTACCCGGTAATACGACCTGTGGAGAGATCGATCCGGGCATAATTCTTTTCCTTCACGAAAATATGAAGTGGGGGCCGGAGAAGATAAACGACGAGCTGACCAGGAAAAGCGGACTGAGCGCCCTCGCCGGCGAACCGGTGACGGTACAGGAAGTTCTCCAGGTCGGCGGGACGTTTGAGCTGGCAAGGAAGTTCTTCGAGTACAGGCTTCTTCTCAGCTGTGGGGCGGCTGTCGGCGCTATGAACGGCGTCGACGCGATAGTCTTTTCAGGGAGATATTCGGGAGCAGGCGAGAAACTTTCGGAGTGGTTATTGTCCAGGCTTCGGGCGGCTTCGGACAAGGCAGAGGAAATCCCCGTCTTCTTCCTTCGCCACAGCGTCGACAGGATAATTGCCGAGAGCGCGTTCAGGATGTTGGAGAAGGCCATCGAATAGAATTCGACGGCTCCTCAAATCACAAAATCCGCCGCGGGCGGATTCGTGTTTAAATGAGGTTTACGTCACGAAGCCCTGTGCGTAGTGACGCGTCGATTTACGCGAACGCGTCCGACCATATACAATGTCGAGGGCGGACAATCGATGCCGACAGCCTGCGGTTTCATGCAGGGGATTGTCACGTCCGTCCCTCTATAATCGGGACGGACTCACGATGACTGGTTATTTGGCAGGAACCCCTGAGACTTAGTAATTCCCCTTGCGAAAATTGCGTCGAGTCCCCGTTTCACCGAATCAAGACGACTCCTGTCGAGGCGATTTCTGGAGTCTCATCCGGAATATACTGACCACGGTATATTGAAATCGCCTCACCCTGGTTGGGACGAGACATCCTTTGCCCCTCCCATTTTCGCAGGGCGCCCTTCTTCCCGCTCCGACATTATAGTTATACAGATGATGCGGGATCCCGCAAGGCGGGACTTTTGGTCCATTTTCTCTTGGGCGAGCAAGAGAAAATGGACAACATTCATCATGCCTGACATCATCTGGCTAAGACGGTAACCGACGGAGGCAAAACCGGCTTAGGTGAAGGTTTCATGTTTGGGATCGTCCCGCGAAGGCGGTATAATTGCAGCCGGCTTTTCATTCGCTCTCCGTACTCTTCTTAAGCTCCATGCACGTGTCGTAGAATTCCGGCAGAGTCATGGATCTTACGAAGACAAACCCGCGGGTGGCACGCATGAGCGGACTCGGATGCTCGTTGAAGTACTCGCGGCCGAGACACACCTTCAGCATCTGGTACTGGTTCACCTGGATCTTCTGCGCGAGTTCTGAAAACGGTCCATCCAATTCGTAGCTCGGAAAAGATGCGCCGCGCTGAGACGCGAACGCGTTGTCGAAGGAGCTCGCCAGTACCGAGAACATGTTGAGCGACACCGGCACGTACACGTTCGACTCCGACGGATGGAAACGGTACCATATGTTCCGGTATCCGATGACCTTCATGTCGTGCTTACCTGTTTCCTGCTCGTACATCTTCAACGCTTCGGCCATTACCTGGAGCACCTTGTAATGTGTGTCGGGTCCGCTTGCCTCAGGATCCAGTGCAACGCCGACGATGTCAGGCTTCACCTTGCGAAGAACCTCCAGCACGGGGACGACATCACGCCCGATTTCCGGCTCCTCGGTAAACATATCTCCCTTGTAGAAGCCCAGACGGGCATGAAGGATAGAGGAGGAATTAAAGCCGAAATACCCCCAGAGGCATTCTGCTTCCCATTCGCGCATCATTCCCTTGAGCCGCTGGATATCCGGCAGATCCTTTTTCCCGGGATACTGGTTCTCAAAGTAGCTGACCAACTCATCTATCCGGCCGAGCATATTTTCACGCTTTTCGCCGTCGAACAACGTAACAAGATTCCTGAGCAGCCGTCTCGCCTCGCCCTCACGTTTAGTCCGAATGTTGTTCTCCGCGACACCGTCCAGGTATCGCCAGACGTCGCGGTTCCTTCTATGACCGTTACCGGCCATGAAATAACCTTCCGAAAGAAGTCCATCGAAGAAACCGTGACTGAGAAAATATTTAAGGTTAGCGAGCTGGTCGAGCATATGGAAATTCGTAACCGCGTTGAACCCGCTGGTAAGTGTCAGGAACACGTGGTTATTAGATGCATTCCTCGCACGCCGCACGACGTAAGCCAGGTAACCGAGCATTATGTCGTCGTGGTGCGGCTCGGTGTGGAGAAAACTTGTGTTCAACTCCGACTTGCTCCCTCTTTCG
>JAJYOS010000313.1:1033-7355 GCA_021796055.1 Bacteroidota bacterium | reverse complement strand
TTTAGCGGCAGACACAACACTTACTATCTTGTTTGAGGACAGCTGCTGGTTTATAGCTGCGTTTTGCCCGCTCGCTTGAACTGTGACGACTACTTCCTTCCCACGCAAGCCGACCGCCTGCAGCTTTACGTTTTCAACAAGCTTCGCTCCTCCACTTATTTTTATGTTAATATCTCGTGTTGTGTACCCGATGTACATCACTCGCAAGGTATAGGTTCCAGGCGGTATGGCTTCAATCGTGTACTCCCCGTCCAGATTTGTCGGCACCCCAAGACTTGTTCCCTTCAACACCACGGTTGCACCAATCAGTGGGTCATTTGTCTCTGCGTCAGAGACCCTGCCTGAAATTTCGGCATTACCCTGCTGAGTTTTCTCTTTCTCTTGCGGACCGGCCCAATCAGAGGCAATTTCGTTCTGCTCGTACAGATAAGGTCTCAATTGTGACTGAGCATTCGGATGGTGGGCAAATCCGTTTCTCTGATTCAGAGGCCAAGCTAAAACAACGGTTGGGATCAAAAATGTCAGACACACCAAGCATAACAATGTATAGTCTTTCATGGCTGCTCTTCTCGATTTCCCGTGTTTGATTATCGACATGCCACATTCACCACATGAACCTGAGTCCCTGTGACGTCCTAAGATGTCCACTGCATCAAAGTCATGCCATCTCACTGACTTCCTCATCAGACTTCAATGAACATCCGCACGATTCTCTTATAACAATTGAAGTTGTCAAAACCTTTTTTATTCCTTTCATGCCATCCATGGCTTTTACTCCGTCTAGCAAATGTTTTACCGCGATAGTGCCCATTTCGTATATAGGCACGTGAACAGAAGTTAGAGCCGGTAAAACATATCGCGCAGATGGAACATCGTCAAAACCGGCGAGTGCAATTTCACCGGGAACAATTATATCTTTCTCGTGCATCGCCCTCAGAGCACCGAGCGCCATCGAATCATTCGCGCAGAATAATGCCGAGGGTTTTGTTTTTAGTTTCAAAATCTTCATCATCCCTTCGTAGCCAGATTCTTCGGTAAAATTGCCCCCTATCTCGAGTTCCGGGATCCGGTGGATCCGGTTCTTTTTCAAGGCTTGCAGATAGCCGTTGAATCTTTCGCGCGCATCGAAGTTGCTCTCTTCTCCTTTAATGATTGCTATTCTGTCGTATCCATGTCCGATGAGATGCTCTACCATCTGGTACGCGCCGTTAAAGTTATCTATCGAGACTGACACGAATTTAGCACCGTTCGTGTAGGAGTTGACGAAGACCAGGTTAGAGAGAAGGGACAGCCGTTTCAACACACCTTCCGCGCTGATATGCGGCGACATGATGATCAACCCGTCAACGTGGCCGCCCTGCATCACATTGAGCATTGACTCGATTTCCTTCTTGTTGCTGTGCGTGCTCGACACGATGATATGATAGGAACGTTCGCGGGCCGCCTGATCGATTCCGCGTATCAGTTCGGAGAAGAATTCGCTGTGGACGTCCGGTAGAATCACACCGAGAAGATTGGTCTTATGTGTGACCAGCGCACGGCCGATCGCATGGGGCATATAATTGAGCTCATCTATCACGGCGGCAACTCTCTGCTTCGTCTCTTCGGAGACAACCGCGCTGCCGTTGAGGACGCGCGACACAGTGGCAATTGAGACGTTTGCCCTCTTCGCCACTTCCTTTATCCCGTTTTTGGACATCTCTAAGATAAACCTCCAATCAGCTAAAACGGCAATGTAAACGTTTACATCACCGTTTATTTTAACTCTTTTCCTTTTTCTTGTCAAGTAAAAAATATACGTGGTGTGACGGCCCCCCGTGGGAATGGCGGGACGCCGGGAAAACGCTCAACGGAGATGATCGGCCGGCGACTCCAGGCGTCGCCTCCAGTATTTCTCAGGCTCGGTTTGGACCCCGGGCCACACATTTCGTCGGCACTTGCCGAGGGAATAGCCCGCGGGCGTCATGACATGAGATGATTAGAAAAAGGCCGCAGTTGACCGAAGGCGACCCTAGCCTCCGTGTCTGTGTTCTATCAGTCTAAACACTCTCTCAGAAATGATTTTCAATCGCGGGTCCGCAACGCTTTCGGTAACCGGAGTGAAGCATGATATGATATACTTAATCTTCCCGTTGCTTACTATCCCCACGTCGTTTGTCCAGTAGCTCCACCATCCCGTCTTATGGTAGAACATCGTGTTATGCGGGAGTCCCGGGAAGAGTTTCGTTGTATCCAGCTGCCTTCCCAGCAGCGCCTTCATCTCCATGCTCACCCACGGGTTCACCAGTTGATCGGTATATATTCTGTACATGAAGTCCGCTGCATGCAACGCGCAGGTATTTGTCCCCTTTGCGTCTTTGTAGGCAGGGTCTTCGTATTCCCTGCTCAGAAATTTTCGCGTGACCTCGCTGCCGTACCACCCGTACTCATCCATCGTCCGATTGATGCTGTCTCTTTGTGATACATCGATCAGACAGTTTGCCGCGGAGTTATCGCTCCTGGTAATCATGAGATCGAGAAGGTAATTGATAGTTACCGTATCACCCGCCTGGAGCAGAGGCCTGGGGTCCCAGTTGATCTCCTTCACCTTATCCACATCGTTCGGGGAGTGTACGACATACGGAGTGGTAAGATAGTAATCTCCGTTGCTTATTTCCTTAAGCACCTGCATCGCCACGTACATCTTGTATACGCTGGCAGGGTAAATGAACTCGTCGTAATGTACTCCGCCGAGAACCGGCTTCTTTCCCGTAAGATCGATGACAGCAAGAGAGATTGTCTGCATGCCATCCGCTCCGACGTTGAATGTGCTGTCGAGACCGACTGACTTGACAATTGACATCAATGAATCCGACAAGCCGTCATCGATCGTGAAATAGCTAGGAACTTTCACTTCCTGGGCGAATCCAGCGGACGCGGCTAGAAGCAAAAGGGCAAGGACATTACGGGCTTTCATGGCGACTCCTTCTCTCTTAGACTTAAAGAATGACAATGTCGACAGCCATTTCCGGGCATACTCAGTACGCGGGGAGATACTTATCCAGCTCCCACGGAGTTACGTCCATCCTGTAGTCTTCCCACTCGATACGCTTCGCGGCGATGAACCGGTCAAAGATGTGCGCTCCAAGTGCGTCGCGAACGACTCCATCTTTTTCCATTTCATCTATCGCTTCATCCAGCGACCCGGGGAGAACACCCAGAGCCGAACCACGCTTGGAGTCAGCCATCAGGTACACGTTTTCTTCCGTAGCTTCCGGAACAGGGAGTTCTTTCCTGATGCCGTCCAGACCGGCAGCCAGCATCACCGCGAATGCCAGGTACGGATTGCAGCTGGGATCCGGGTTCCGTAATTCCAACCTGGTCGATTCATGCGTGTGAGCGCGTGGGATCCTGACGAGCGCCGAGCGATTTATTCTTC
Organism: Bacteroidota bacterium; assembly: GCA_021796055.1. The sequence continues at coordinate 3,937 of JAJYOS010000313.1, read as the reverse complement.
CCCAGCTTATGTAGACCGGCGCTTCATATCCTGAAACCAGCCTCTTGTAGGAATTGACAAGCGGAGCCAGGATTGCGCACATCCCTCTTGCATGTGCGAGCTGCCCGGCCAGAAAGTGTTTCGCAATTTTGGAGAGGCCGTGTGAATCGCCAGGATCCGAGAACGCGTTCTTGCCGTTAGCCTTGTAAGTAAGGCTCTGATGAACGTGCATGCCGTTTCCGCTTATTCCGCGGATCGGCTTCGGCATAAAAGTGGCGTAGAGACCTCTCTGCCGGGCGATGATCTTCACGAGTACCCTGAAAGTTACTGCGTTGTCTGCCGTCTTCAGCGCGTCGGAATATCTGAAGTCGATCTCATGCTGCCCGGTCGCAACTTCGTGGTGCATCGCCTCGGCTTCAATTCCAAAGGAGGTCAAAGCTCCGGTCACCTGCCGCCATAACCCTGTAGCCACCATGTCTGCAGGCTGATCGAAATAACTGGAGCTATCCTGGGGCCGGGGTGGAATTATGCTTCCTTCCGCGGAAGGCTTCAGCAGGAAGAACTCAAGTTCAGGGCCGGTATTGTAAATGTACCCCATCTTACCCGCTTCTGCCACCACCCGTCCGAGCTGGGCACGCGGGTCACCTACGAAGGGCTGGCCATCTGGCGTGAAAACGTTGCAAATGAGTCGAGCGGTTGTCTCCTCGCCCGTCAACCACGGCAGGACCGCGAACGTCGACACATCAGGTACGAGGTACATGTCGCTTTCGGCAACGCGGGCAAATCCTTCTATTGAAGACCCGTCGAACCAGATGCCGTGATTCAGAGTGGAAGCCAGCTCCGAGGTCGGGATCGTCACATTCTTCACCGATCCTCCGATATCGGTAAACTGCAGATCAGTGAACCGTACCCCTTTCTCTTTCACGAGTGCGATGAGTTTGTCAGTATCTATGTCTTTCATAAGATTTGTCATTTGTGAAAAGTCTGAAGGATCAAAGCAATGGCAATAATGGCAAATAGAAGAAGGATAGCCGAGGCGACGGCTTTGAACGTGGACGAGCGCCAGAAAGCGACTCCGTAGGACGGACCGGTTGGCCGATCAAGAATCGAGACATCTATGGAATCAAGATTCTCCAGGTCGTGAAGAAGCGCGTGCATATCAGGATAACGTTCACCCGGATCGCGCTGCAGGCATCTTGCAGTGACTGCGGCAAGTTGAGGCGACACTCCCGGCTGTTTGCGGTCCAGGCGGGGGACAGCGCTGTTCAGGTGCTGTGCCATAACTGCCAGACTGTTATCACCCGTAAATGGCGGCGCGCCGGTGAGCAGCTCGTACAGCATCGTGCCGACAGCATAGATGTCTGTGCGCTGATCTCCACGACGTCCTTCAATCTGTTCAGGCGCCATATAGTCCGGTGTTCCCGCCGCGCTGCTCAAGTTTGCATAAGTAACGCGGTGAGCACCCTTTGTCAGTGCGAGCCCAAAATCTAAAATCACGGGCTGACCTTCCGAAGTAATGAGAATGTTTTCCGGCTTCAGATCCCTGTGAATTATCCCGTGATCGTGACAAGTCGCCAGTCCATCGGCAATCTTCTTTGTAAGTGAAATTGCATCTTCGGGAGGAACCGGAGCCGCCCTGTTGATGAACTCACGCATTGACTCGCCATCGACCAATTCGGTTACGAGATACGGGGTGTTATTGTACTGGCCGGAGCCGAGCCCGCGCTGGACAGCAGGATGGTTGAGGGTACGCATGACTTCCAGCTCGCGTTGGAATCTCTCATATTGTGCTGGATCTCCGATCGACATGACATCCGGAACCTTGAGAACAACCTCTTTGCCGCTCAATAGGTCGTAGACCCGGTAGATGTCGCTCATTCCACCCTTGGCGATATGAGCCCGAATCTGGAAGTGATCGAACTGGTCACCAATTTGCAGCATTCAAGATCCTGTTGTTCCTACTTCTGACGGATTTCCGCGGAAAAAATTGCACGGGGTGCTCCCTGCTCCAACAATTTGTTTTCGATCTAATAAGTGTACTCAAGAGTTCGCTCAAATGCAACGAATTGCAGCCCTTCCGAGTGCCGGCCACCAACTGTGCCGGCGCCAATGCCACCCCCTGAAGCTCATGGCAATACCCCCAATCGCTTGGGCGGCTTGTCGCCTGATCGAGCAGTTGGCCCAATCCACAGGTTGTACCGGTGCATCGTCACTTCCTGCTCATCGCACAAATTTGCGGAACAGCCTGGACAAAGCCGAGGTTCGTATTGCCACAGATGTATCATTCACATTAGCCAGTCGATTCAGATGGATCGCCACGATAGAAACGTTGTCGTCGCTGTTACGCTCCATCGTCGTCGTGAAAATACGCTGTCCGAGATCTTCGAGGTTGCTTGCCGAATGAGCGAGTGCTCCGAATTCTTCATCTTCGATGACGGACCAGACGCCATCGGTGCACAATATGATAGTATCCCCGTTTTGCGCCGGCATTTTGAATATATCCGGCTGGACGAAGAGCTCGAGACCGAGACACTTGTTCAGGACAGACCTCTGACTGTGTGAGCGAACCTTATCGGGCGACAGAACCCGCATCCGGACAAGTTCACCAACTCGTGTGTGATCGTTTGTCAGGCACCTGGTACTCCCGTCCCTGATCAGGTAAGCACGTGAATCTCCGACATGGCCGATGTAAAGCTCGCTGCCCAGAATGCTTACGGCTGTCAGCGTCGTCCCCATCCTGCCTGCCCCCACCCTGTGGGCAGTCTGGTAGACGCTAAGATTGGCATTCTGAATGCTGACGCGGAATTTCTGAAGCGGGGATATCCCGTTAGCCGCATAATATGTCTCAAAAAATGTTTCGAGCGCAACAGAACTTGCCACTCCGCCGTGGGCATATCCTCCCATGCCGTCGGCGATTCCGTACAA
>JAJYOS010000313.1:0-1023 GCA_021796055.1 Bacteroidota bacterium | reverse complement strand
CCCCGAGACTTCCGAAATGCCGCTGTCAGGATCGCACAACTTGACAGCATCCTGATTGTCGTCACGTACTTGTCCGACATGACTCAGACTATAAGACATTATCTCCGTTCCTTCGCCTGCTGGCATGAAATTGTTCTCGAGACGATAGGGGAACCGGAAGAGAGTATGCACACTCCGTCTCTCTTTCACCAGTCCCCCTTTGTCATTTCAGCTATTTGTTCGCTCTCAGGAACTGCTCCGTTGCGGCTACGGATGGCACGATCGCCTTCCCTACCTTGCGGCTTGTCAGCACCAGGTAACCTACGCTTAGTACGGTCCAGCCAGCCGTAATCCACAGCGCCATCTTGGTTGCGTCCTGCGAGACCCCCGGCGTACCGAGACCGATAAGCACCACGGCAATGAGCATTGCTATGTTTCCCAGGAGTCCGAGTATGGGAACAACCGCGTGCTTCAGACTTTGAAATTCGGTGCGCCCGACAAATGTGACGAATGTGAAGAAACAGATGAGTCCGTACAGAGCAAACGTTCCGATGTTCGAGACCAGAGTGATACCTGTAAGGGCGGTGACGCTGAGGACACCCATGCTGCCGATAATGGCAGAGACAACTACCAGGACCCACACCGCAACGTGAGGGGTGGCGTGTCTGGGATGCAGCGCGCCGAGGACACCGGGCATTTCTCTGTCCTGAGAAATGGCGAAGCTGACCCTCACTCCGGTATTTATGGCAGCCAGTGTCGTTCCAAGAACGGCAATGCCTACGGTGATCGCGACAACTATCATCAGGGCAAATCCATTCCCTCCTAACATCGCATTCCCGATCTGCTTCGTCAAGTCGCCGATCGGGGCACCTGATGCAGCGGCAGCGGCCATCCCGGTAAGTTTCGTGCCGTCAGATCCGACATACACAAGTTTATCGCTCACCGCGTAGTTTGCGGCAAAATACTCGAAGAGGTATGCAAACAACCCTTGTATGATAAGTGAGAGTATTACACCCCTCGGTATGTCGCGCTGCATCCCAGACA
>JAJYOS010000312.1 GCA_021796055.1 Bacteroidota bacterium | reverse complement strand
ATCTAGCCTATCCGGTATTGGTGCTTTCGATTGCCGTCGGGGTGGTTTCCTTCCTTCTTTTTTTCATTGTGCCCACTTTCGCGGAGATGTTTACGGCTTCGAGGATGGATTTGCCGGTGACTACAAGAATTATATTCGGATTGAGTGCCTGGATGACAGGCAAGAGTTACTTCCTCGTTCTCGTTGTGGTGGCGTTGGGGGTGCTCATGCGAGAGCTGCTCCGGGCAGCAGGTGTCAGGTCGAAAGTCGCGAAGTATCTATATCGCATTCCATTTCTTGGAAAGCTCGCGTCGAAAAACCTGGTTGCCCGATTCTGCAGGACGCTCGCCACGCTCCTGCAGGCCCAGGTGTCTTTGGTTCGGGCACTAGAAGTAACTCAGAGAATAATGACCAATCCGGAAATACGAAGTGAGGTTGGGAGAATAATCACGTTCGTGAAGCAAGGGAAAACGATTGCTGAACCGATTCTAGCGTCGAAGTTGTTTCCTCCCATGGTCTCCCAAATGATCGCCGTCGGAGAGGAGACGAGTGAACTGGACGCGATGCTCTTCAAAGTGGCCGAGTACTATGAGAAAGAAGTCGATGCGACGGTGGATTCGCTTTCGAATGTTATTGAGCCGATACTCATTCTCGTCATCGGCGCCATAGTGGCATCGATTGTCATCTCTATGTACCTCCCGATGTTCGACATGATGAACGTGGTAGGAGGATAGGAGGCTTGGGTCGAACGTGAGAGTGAAAATAAAAAAGCCTTCCAAGCATAAGTAATAAAAGGAGTCTGATATGAAATCGATATCATTGAGGAGATGGTGGATGATTATCGGCCTCGCTTCTCTGCTCGGGAATGATTTGTATGGGCAGAATAGCTTTCCCTCGAGTGGCGACGCGATCCTGGGATTTGGTAACAAACTAAAACAGACAAATTCAATTTATAATCTTGCGAATCTGATTTGGTTGGATGGCAGCAATTTTGTCGGAGTTGGAGGAATCAACTCAAACGGGATATATATGTACAACGGCAACACAATGGTGCTTTCGGTGAGGGGCTACAATGTTGGGATCGGTACTGATTGGGCCAGTGAGAAGCTGGAAGTTACGGGCACAGTGAAATGTAGCGGGATACTCTTTCCCGACAACACGAGACTAACCTCTGCCAATGGCGTTGGAGGCGGCTCAGGCCAATGGACTTCCATCACCGGAGGCATTTTCTACAGCGGTGGTAAGGTGGGCATCGGAAAAACACCCGATTACAACTTGGATGTAAATGGAACGATAAGATGCACGCAGCTCATGTTTCCGGACGGAACGATTCAAAGCACTGCCGGAGGGGGAGGAGGTGGTACAAGCCAGTGGATTTCGAGCGGTTCCGGAATCTACTACCCTAGTGGTACCGTGACAATTGGTGCTCACCAGGCCGGTGCCAACGACATCAGAATGGATCTGGGTGGTAGCATAACTCACACTTGGAATGGTGGAAGTGATAGCCGTTATATTTTGTCTTCGAACGGTCAGCTCGATTTTGGATTTCCTGTAGGATGGGACGCGGGTGCACTTAAATTGCGCGGAAGCAGTAATGGCTACGCGATAATCACTGGTGGCGGTGCTGCAGTAAACGGAGGGGAGGGGGAACTGCTATTCTTCACGAACTCGCAGAATTCGAGCCCTCAGGTGGTATTTCGAGGTTCTGGAAATGTCGGAATCGGGACCGCGTCTCCGGCACAGAAGCTGGATGTCGCAGGAGCCATAGCAATTTCGGGTAACAGTGTCATCGATGTCGGCAGGAACGTAACCGCAGTCGGGGGAACGTTCAATAGCCTGACCGTTTCGGGGAGTAGTGGGCTGACTTTGTCAGCGGGACCGGTCTATATGGGCAATAACACAGCCATTTGGATGAAGAACGCATCCGGTACATCAGGCGCCATCATGTTTGCAGATGCCAGCAACAATCTCAATATCGGCGATTACAGCAACGCTTTTGCAGGAAATCTGATCTTTAGAACAACAGGGCAAACGAGAATGTCGGTGCTTGCGAACGGGAATGTTGGCGTTGGGACAATGGCCCCTGGCCAGAAACTTTCAGTGTCGGGTACCATCGAGTCGACTGCAGGTGGCTTCAAATTCCCGGATGGAACGATACAAACTACAGCGGCAAGCGGGGGCACTGGCCAATGGAGCACAAACGGCATCAACATCAATAACAGCAACAGCGGAAATGTGGGAATCGGCACTTCATCGCCATCTCAAAAACTGGACGTGGCCGGTTCGATAGCCGTCTCGGGAACTAGCGTGATAGATGTTAACCGGAACATCGTGAATGTAGCGAGCGGTGCATTTGCCGGCAACGTGAACGTCGGAGGGAGTGTGATTATCGGAAATCGAACCACTACCTCCTATAAGCTTGACATAGTCGGAAATGTCAGGGCAAATGAAGTCGTGGTCAACACCGATGGTTCTGATTTCGTGTTCGAAGAAGGTTACGGACTGATGGATCTTGCCAGTCTCGCGGAGTTTGTAAGAACGAACAAACACCTACCCGACATAGCCCCCGCTGACGAAATGCAGAAAGCCGGGGTCGGTATTGGAGAAATGCAGACGAAGCTCCTGCAGAAGATCGAGGAGCTGACGCTGTATATGATTGACCAGGAGAAGAGAATCCAGGAACAGAACAGGAGAATAGAGAAACTGGAAAGAGAGAATGAGGGACTGAGATCGAGAACATGGTGACTGAGATGGTTCTTGTTTATCGCAACTTTGCTTCATCTGCCGGTGGACTGCGTGTCCTTAATTGAAAGGGACTTGTCATGAAGAATATTGCCTTAGCTGCCTTCCTGTATGTTCTGACGTCTTCCTCTGAAATGGCCTATAGTCAAACACCCACGCCACAAATGGGAGGGAACTTTCGTCCAAGTTATGAGAGCTATCGGTTGGACAAATTTATCCTTCAGGAGGAAGAGCCGTCATACTCAGGCGATTTGAGTTTTTCGATCCCGGTTCTCACCGTGCCGGGTCGGCATGGGCATGATTTCGAAGTCCGGTTGACATACAATAGCAATATCACTCAAAGACAGTTTGCCAGCTGGGTGGGGCTGGGTTGGAGCTTGGAACCGGGTTGCATCGAAAGGACAGTGCATGGCAGGACAGACGAGCCGGTCCCGATAAGCGCAGACCCGAACCACAATCTTGGCATGAATGACGGGGGCATTTACCGGGGCAATCTTGGTGGGCGGTTTGATTCTACGGGCTACCTCTCTCAGGAGACTATTAACAAGGACGTGGCAGACCTGTACCAATTGTCAATAGATGGTGGCGGTATGGAGATAATGCCATGCAATTATCAGATTCACTCGGGACAAATAACATCCATGACGGGGTGGAGTAGCTATATGTTCATTCCCGTCCGTTATAGACCTTGGGCCATTACGGCCACGGTAAACAACGGAGCCAACAGCGACGGCTCCATCTGTTCATTTGCCGTCGACAAGGAAGATGGGACGAGATACACATACGGATATGTTCAGAACGGATACAATGCGGATTACGTAAAGGTCAAAGGTAATCCATCCTATTCCCCGGCCTATCCATCATTTCAGGAATACGAGTTCCCTTATAGGTGGAATCTCAGCACCATACGCTATCCGGACGGGAGTGCGACCGAGATCACATATCGGGTCGGTCCGAATCAAGACCATTGTTACAGGCGATACGAATCGGTCATGATCGACAGGTCACAGCTAGAGTTCAGCGGTGTGGGTAACTTTTTCGGAAATATTCCCCCGCCTTTTGGACTAGGGACGAGCGTGAGGACCATGGCAACGCAAACCGACTACGCTCTTTACTCTTATTCTCATCCCGACATTCTAAATACCGACACCCACTATGCAGTATTCAGGACTTCTATGCCGTCGGCCGACAGTACTGCCAGGAATTGCAGGTTGGATACTCTGATCCTATTTGAAAGAGGCACGAACAAGGAGTTGAAGCGGATTGTGTTTCATTATGCGGCTAATAACAATTCCGGCCCTGTTTGGATAGCTGGCGGGTCCCAGGGTGAAAACGGGACTACCGCATGGAACTCTGAGAATGGTGCCGAAAGGTTGAACAACGGTCAGTTGACTCTAATCGGAATCACGGTGACGCATAGCAATTTTCCGGCATCTGAGTTCAACAGTGCAAGCACGCAACGGTATTACTTTACTTATACGACCAATGCGCAGATCGATCTTGAATCCATCTCAACCGCTCAGTACACCGATCCCCCCGCTGAGGAATGGCCCGGATATTTTACTTCAGCTGCTCTAGCTACCGCATGGAGAATTAAAACGGTAACGTTACCCACGGGCGGGAAGTATACATATACCTATCGAACTGAGAACGTTCAATACGACCCCGAAGGTTACCTGAATACAACCGACTATTGGAGCTATAATGGCCAACCCAGGTGTGTGCTGGAGAGCAAATCTTTCGATGATCGCGCTGGCGGCGCGGTCAGAACATGGACCTATCTTTATTCGCCGGAAGTAGTCTACGATCTCCCGAGCACCGCATATGTGGGTGAGTACGCACCGAAAGTATTTCAGGCGGGGTGGGTGTTCAGAAGGGATCAATACTATAAATGGTATCGCGGGTGCCAGGTGGGACATAGATGGGTGCGGGTTACCAAACCCGATTTATCATGGAAAACATATTATTATACTTCGAGCTACAGCGGATCGGATGTCAGTAATCCACCCAGTCAAACTATTCCGTTCGAAGAGGCCTTGCAGTCAACACTGTTACCGGGAACGCCGCCAGGATCCTGGGATGATACTTCTGAAAGCCAGGCGGACTTCATAAGACATTATTCCGATCCTTCCCAGGTTTTACCGGGGGCCACTATTCTAATCTCCAGGGCCCCCTGCCGAGGATTGGTCTGGAAAGAAGAGTCGGGTAAGGGCGGTGAGCCTGCTTCGGAAACGGTCCGTTATTATTACTCCTTCTTGCAGGAGGGTGTGCTTCAGGATCGATATGACTATTTTGGCACAGTTCAGAACAACAACAATTCGAGGAGCTGCTTCATCGTGCGTACATCCATATGGAACAGGCTGGATTCAGTAACAACGACACGGGACGGCGTCGTCGCAGCCACTTCATATCAGTACAACTCAACCCCCAGGAGTGCTTATATCGGCGACTTCGGAAATGGCCTGATTAGCTCTAAGACGGAGAAAGGCAGCAACAGCGACCGGCGGACTCAGTATGTATATGCTTTTACGAAGTATCCAGACATGGGAAGCGATGACGGTGTTTGGATCGGTCCTATGTTGTCCCAAGTGTATAGTACCACCCTGACCAACGTTACTACCAACAACGACGTATACAAGGAATTTACGACATGGAACCTCTTTTCAGGTCATTGGCTGGAAAGCGAGAAATATGTGTGGAACGGATTGCCGAGCGATATAATGGCTCCTGTCGATCATACGGGCAATGTCATACGCCAGCGTGCCTTCGCCTACGACAATCTGGGCTATTCCAATATAGTTAGTGAGACTGATGCGAATAACAATGTCAGGTTTTATTACTACTCCAGCAGTACATCTAACCCCTTTGCAAATGATGCACTCGGTCTCTCGAGAGGGTACGTGACGGGGGTACAGGACCCTTCTCCCTCCTCCGTGTTGCGGCGATCTTTTGAGTATGATCCTTACGGCAATGTGACGCGTGAGACTGATGAGAACGGGAATCATACCGAGGCGCAATACGATAACCTTGGGAGAATAAAGTCAGTTATAGACCCGTTGGGGCGGCTGGTCCGGGAAATCGATTACTACATGCCGCCCGCGGCTTCTTCGGTCGACCTCAGTTCAATCGCGGAGACCGCGTACAGATCCAGTTCTGACTATTCGATTACCAAGAGTTTCTTCGACGGTGCAGGATACGAAAGGGAGAAGTTGACGGTATATGCAGACTCGGATCTTATTTCCCCAACGACATACGATGGCATGTGGAGAGTGAGCAGGACTTACAAAACATACAAGGTAAGCGGGCGCGGAGCATACGACCATCTGTTCGATCAGAATTTCGACGCTAACGATGCTGCATACTATGGTTACGGATACACATACACGCAGAATGACTACTACATCGACGGAACAGAGAGGCTGAAGGATGTTCGTCCCCCGGGCAGCACATACCAGACGAATCATTACATCCACTACGCGTACGGAACAAACTCTGATGCTGATAACACGGGATATCCCAGTGGAACGCTGTATAAGACGACCGTCTATGACGAGAACAACGATTATGCTAATCCATCGGCATACAAGTTCACGAAATTGGAGTTCAAGGACAAATTCGGGGATCTTGTGCGGTCTGTGACGGATTCAGCCGGATTGGCACTGACTACAAGGTATGACTATGAGGTCGATGGCAATCTGGTTCAAACGATTCCGCCCAATGGCCCCAACTACGCGACGACATACATTTACAACAAAGCCGGCCGCCTTGCCCAGAAGACTTCTCCAGATGCTGGTACAGTCCGTTACCTGTACGACAAGAACGGCAACCTGCGGCTCGTTCAGGATGTTAATCATGCAGGGGCAATGAACGCAATCAGCATTCAGTCAACCGCTACGGGCAGCACGATCACCAACGCGTCGCTTCCCGCGATGACTCTCCCGGGTAGAATCACTCTTGACCTGACGGTGATCTCAGGATCCGGGACTCCTTCACTCAGTGTAAATGCGAATGGCGTGCCTGTCGCCCAAATAACCACAAGCAGCTCGTCTTCAAACTCATTCATTTTGCCGAAGGGGAGCTACACATATTCCGTTTCGCCGAACGGGACGGCTGTCCAATATTCAATCACATGTACAGATGGATTCGAGTTTGTCTATAATAAATACGATCCGCTGAACCGTCTGACCGAAACCGGCGAATATCAGTCTGTTGCAACAGGCAACTTCACCCAGGAGAACGCGTGCAGCGCTGATTTCCCTGCTAATGGCATTATTCCCAACAGGACATTCAGTTACGACAGTCCTGGCAGTGACGCCTGTGCGGCGGGACAGAGGAATCTGCTTGGCCGGCTTTCGTATTCTGTTTCCTATCGACTCGGGAGTGTTGCACTTACGACATTTTATTCATATGATGAGAGCGGCAGAGTGGAGTGGGTCGTGCAAAAGGAACTGGGCAAGAAAATCCTTTATGATTACGATTTGCAGGGGAATGTTACGAAGAAATCCTACCAGGATTTGAACAACTCCGCGAACAATTATTACACCTGGTATGAGTACGACAGCGTGGGACGTTTGGCAAATGTCTACAGCGGGAGTGACCTCTCAAGCAGGGTTAAAGAAGCAACATCGGACATCCTGTAC
>JAJYOS010000311.1 GCA_021796055.1 Bacteroidota bacterium | reverse complement strand
CTGTGAGCCGAGCGGCATGTCGCCAATCTCGTCGAGGAAAAGCGTGCCGCCGTTTGCAGTCTCAAAGAGGCCGCGTCTCGATGTGATCGCCCCCGTATAAGCGCCCTTCTCGTGCCCGAAAAGCTCGCTCTCCAGGAGCGACTCCGGGATAGCGCTGCAGTTCACGGTAACGAGTGGCATGGTCTTGCGGTCGCTATTGTAATGTATTGCTTTCGCGATAAGCTCTTTTCCCGTTCCGGATCGTCCTGTTATGAGGACGTTGCTTCTCGCGTGAGAGATCCGCTGAATAAGCGAGAAGGTATCCTGCATCGGCTTGCTTTTGCCGATGATGTTGGAAAAAGAATACTTGTGCTCGACCTCCTGTCTCAGGAGTTCCACTTCCCTTTGAAGTCTCCGCTGCTGCGTCGCGCGCTCGAGCAGCGCGAGGATCTCGTCGATATTGAATGGCTTGCTGACGTAGTCATAAGCGCCGGCCTTCATCGCGTTGACAGCGGAATCAACCGACCCGAACGCAGTTATCATGATAACCATCGTGTCTTTCTGAAGATCTTTCACCCTTTTAAGAAGGTCCATTCCCGATGCCCGAGGCATTTGGATATCGGTAATCACGATATCATAGTTTTTGTCCTCGACGAGTGTCATGGCCTTCACGCTGTCGGAGATCGTTTCCACGGTGTAGCCCGCCCGCTTGAGAAATTTCTCGAGCATCGCGAGCATATTTACGTCATCATCAACTGCCAGTATTGAAATGTCTGCTCTCATATTCGATTCCGCTTTTATCTCTACGGTGTGTCACGCAATCCGTTGAGTCTAATTTGTTTAAACCTATGGCTTTTCTGTCGGCGCAGCCTCGGCGGCATATATCGGGAACGACAACCTGAAAATGGTTCCCTTGCCGACGGTGCTTTCCACCGAAATTGTTCCTTTGTGGTCCTGTACGATCCTTTGGGCTATTGCCAGACCGAGACCGGTTCCCTTGCCGACCTCTTTAGTCGTGAAGAATGGATTGAATATCTTCTGGAGATTTTCTTCGGGTATCCCGCAACCACTATCAGCGATCGCCACTTCTAATGTGCCGCCATCCGCCGCACTGTTCACGGTGGTCGATATGGTGAGCCCTCCTCCTTTTTCCATCGAGTGAATCGCGTTCACTATTAAATTCACAAAGACTTCCTGGAGTTGCGACGGATCGCCGAACACGTAAGGGGGTCCGTCATGTAAATCCAGCGTAAGCTTGATGGACGATTTTTCGAGCTGGTTCTTCAAAAGCTGAAGGACGCCCACTATTTCAGTGTTCAGCATCACCGGTTTCGATCTCATTCGTTTTGGTCGGGCGAAATCAAGAAGCTGCTGAATAAGCTTCGCGATCCTGTTCGTCTCTCCGATGATCATCTTGAGCTCGTCGTAGTCCCTGTCGCCGGCCTTCATATCCATCATCAGGTACTCGGCATTCCCCAGTATTATGTTCAGAGGGGTTCCTATCTCGTGCGCGATTCCGGTCGAGATCTGGCCGATAAATGAAAGTTTCTCTGTCTGTCGCAATTCCATCTCGTACTGCTTTAGCTGAGTCACGTCCCGCATGATGAGAGCAGTCCCTATGAACGTTCCCTCTTCGTCCTTGAGCACAGTTCCGGTGAGGCTTACCATGATCCTCTGTCCTGAAACAGTTTCACAATCCAGCTCGAAGTTTTTCACCGACCCTTCATCGTGGATCCTCTTGAGAATCACCTCATCATCACCGATCAGTCTCTTTTCTTGCGGAAGGAGAATTGAAAACGGCCGACCGGTGGCCTGGTCGGGTTCGACGCCGAAGAGGAGAGCCGCCCCTTTGTTCCAGGAGACAATCTTTCCGGCCACGTCGAGTCCGATTATCGCGTCCGCCGAGTTATCGGTCAGCATCGAAATATAATGCTCTCTGGAAGTGACCTCTCCCTGTAGAAGAAATTTCATGAGCCCGTAGCCGAGTTGATCCACCATAGCGAGGAGTATGCTCATGCTCTCCTCCTGGAGATCCACGACGCTACTTTCTCTCAATGGAACGGATGGATACGCGAGGAGCAGGAGCCCGAGGAGAAAGTCGCCTGCCGATACCGGCAACATCACTACCATTCTCCTGTTGCCGTAAATTTCCTGCATGACGGCATAACTTCGTCGCGCGCTTGCTTCACCCGTGAATTGGCCCGCGAGCGCGTTGAGGAATTCCCCACCCGCGGTGGGCCCCTTCTCGGGCATCGAGAATCTGAAAGTCAGCTGCTGAGAGTTCTGGTCGAACGCGAAGAATTCCACCGCGTTTGCCTTCGACTCTTCTTTTATGATTATCGCCGCCGCGCTGAGCGCTTCGTCATATGCGTTTGCGGCTCCCATCGCCCTCGTGAACCTAAGCAGCGTCTCGCGCTGGCGCTCGATGACCTTCCTCCGCGTGGCGCCCACTTCGCTCTGATAAGTCTGGTAAGCGGCGGCGTACTGGTATATGATCTCGTGAAAACAGCCGTCTATCCTGCGGGAGTACTCGAAGAGCTTATTCTTGTCGACCATCTTCTCGCGAACGACGGATAGTATCGCATCCTCGCCAAGCAGAAACGTCTCATGCACCGTTGTAAGAGTAAGAAGTCCGTTGTAAGGCGGCTTGACGATGCGGTCGGTGAACTTCACAAGACGAGAAGGTCCGTGATCTTCCAACAAGTCAAGTATGCAATGAAGTAGCTCGGTTATCTGGCTCTTGAAAAAGGGAATCTGGGAACTTCCGAAATATTTCGGGAACGATCCTATCGTTCCGGCCCACCGATTCGTTATTTCTTCGAAATTACCGTTTACTATTTCTACTATCTCATCCATGCGCGATCACTTAATTCCATAATATGCCGTAGCTATGCCGAATGTCATCGGCACGGAGCGAACTTCCCTGAAATTCACGATCCTCATAACCTCTTCGAAATCATCTCCGTCAGGGAAAGCCGATACGGATTCCGGCAGGTAAGCATACGCGCCGCCGTCGCCCGAGACGATCTTCCCGACGGCGGGGAGAATATGTCTGAAATACATGAAGTAGAGCTCCCTGATGGGAAACACTTTAGGCTTGGAGAATTCAAGGACCACGACCCTCCCCCCGCTCTTAAGCACGCGGTGCATCTCCGCCAAACCTTTCTTAAGATCCCCGAAGTTTCGCGCGCCGAAAGCGACAGCGGCTACGTCGAACGCTCCCTCGGCGAACGGCAGCTCCTCCGCGCTCGCCTGAATTATCTCAACCTTCCCATCAAGACCGAGGCTCTCCTTCTTGGCCCGAAAACCGCTCAGCATGTTTTCCGCAAAGTCTACTCCCACGATTTTCTTCGGGTTTGATTTCGCGGCTTCGACGGACAAATCACCCGTACCGCAGGCGACATCAAGGAATGTGTTCCCCGCTGCAAGGCCCGAAAGCTTAATGGCCTTCTTCCGCCAGACGCGATCGATGCCCGCGCTTAGGAAGTGGTTAAGAAAGTCGTAGCGGCGTGAAATGTTGTTAAACATTCGCCTGACATACTGGTTCTTCGCCGAGGCATCCCGTCTTTCTTCGACGGGATCGAAGTTGTCAGTGCTGATCATTTGCCCTTGATTCCAGCTCCGTGATCTTTCCGCGATAAAATTCCGCCTGTTCCGGTTTTTTGTTAATAAGAATATTGTAAGCTTCAATCGCGGTTTTCAACTGTCCCTGCTGCTCGAAAATCGCGGCCAGCGTGTCGGTGACTATTTCCGGAGTGAGCTCAATTGCCGAGTCTTCGTCTCGATCATGGCCTGAGCTTTCCTGAGGTCGAATAGGTCCCGCGGCGTCCAACTCGCGGGCAAGCGTTTCGAGATCAAAATCGTCCGACTCATCCAAAGGTTCTTTTTCAGGAGTCTCCGGACTTGGCAAGTCCGTGATGATCTTGTCTCCAAACTCACGTGTAACCCTGTCGATGATATCTCTGGCGTTTGCTGACTCAGGCTCGGATCTCGATTCCGGTTCTTCTCTCTCAATAACCTTATCGAGCTTCGGCGCAGGCTGGACAGGTTGGAATGTTTTAGACACCTTGTTCTGCAAGCCCGACAGGTCTTCGCCGATAATCGCTTCGAGGCCCGGTATCAGAAGATCCTCGTCCGATGTGGTAATCGGATTCGCTTTCAGCGTCTGCTCCACCGTCTTCATGATGTCGCTTCCCGCTTCCTTGCGATACTGCTCGGCGATTTTCCTTCCTATCGAATCGGCCTGCTCCTGCTTGTCGACATCTTCTTTCAACGATTCGATCATCGGAGAACCCGGATGGAGATCCGCGGCCTTCAGAATTTCTTTCCTTGCTTCCCGATAGAATCCAGCCTTGATCATTGCCATCGCGAGAACGGCATGGCCCGTCGAGTAATTCGGGTGGGCAATGACGCCGCGCTGAGCGACGGAGAGCGCTTCCGCAACCCTGTCGATCTGGAGATAGAAATATGCGAGCATCGCAAAAAATGTCGAGCCCGGATCTTTCTTCACCTTGTCCTCAAGATACTGAAGAAGGACAAGGTCCTTACCGCCATATCGGTAATTCATTGCCACTACCGATTTAGGACGATTATGCTGATTGTTTTCGACGACTTATTCATTCAAAGTGAAGGCTGAGACATTTGATACTACTTGATAATCTGGTCCGCGACAGGTTCCGCCTTCGGCACTGTTCTAACGGCCGATTTCCTCGCGAGCAGAGCCTGCTTTATCGACAGATAGGATATCGAACCAAATCCGGCGAAGAAGAGCAATTCAAACGGCACTGCGGCGAACTCCAGGTCGGCCACGGACAGCGCGATTCCCGCCAGGCAATATAACGCGAGTACAAACTCCGCGATGGACACCCAGTTTATCTTCCGCTGTGTGTACTTCTTGTCGGCCCACGAACCGCCGTGGGCGGTCATGCCATATTTAGGGGTCCTGACAAACTCTGATTTCTTGTTGAACAATCCCTCGAGGACGGCCTTCGTATTGTTCACCGACAGCCCCATGCTTCCGGCCATGAAAACCGGGAAGAGATAAATCCTCCGTCGCCAGTCGGCATAAATATCTTTTTGACTGTAGAGGTAGAAGACGAAAGTTCCGAAGAACGCGAAAATGAATCCTCCCATCAGCATGAATGTCGCGTCGTACTGACCGGTGTGCTTTATCAACACAGCTGGAAGCTGCAGTATCGCGATAAGAAGGACGAACGGGTAGACAAGGCTCGCTGTCAGGTGTATCGTCGAGTGTATCTTGACCCTGAGCGGGAGCTTCGACTTCCACACTTGCGGAAGGAGTTTCTTCGATGCCTCTATCGCGCCCTTTGTCCAGCGGAATTGCTGCGACCTTAGTCCGTTCACGTCGGCCGGGAGTTCGGCGGGTGAAGTGTATTCTTTCATGAAAACGAATTGCCAACCTTTAAGCTGCGCGCGGTAGCTCAAGTCGAGATCTTCCGCCAGCGTATCGGCTTCCCAGTTGCCCGACTCCTCTATGCAGCTGCGGCGCCAGATCCCCGCCGTGCCGTTGAAGTTCATGAAGAAACCCGCCTTGTTGCGAACCTGCTGCTCGATTACGAAGTGGCCGTCGAGGGCAATCGCCTGCGCGCGGGTCAGAAGTGAGTAGTCGCTGTTGATATGCTCCCACCTCGTCTGCACAAGCCCGACTTTCGAGTCTGCGAAATACGGTAGTGTCGTCTTCAGAAAATCGTGACGCGGAATGAAGTCGGCATCAAAAATCGCGACGTATTCACCCTTGGCCTGAGCCAAACCCACTTTCAAGGCGCCGGCCTTGAAACCCTGCCTGTTCCCCCTGCGGATATGTTTGATATCGAATCCCTGTCCCGACTTCTCGCTGACCTTCTGCGCTATGATCGAAGTTGTCTCATCGGTTGAATCGTCCAGCACCTGTATCTCGAGTTTATCCTTCGGATAGTCGAGGGCACAGATCGAGTCTATCGCCCTATTGACAACATACAGTTCGTTGTAAACTGGAAGCTGGATGGTAACATTAGGAAGCTCTTTTAACTCCCCCTTCCGGGCGACTTGCCTGTTCCTGTAACGGAAGTAATAATAAATCATCAAAAAACCGTTTGAGCCAAATATGAATGGGAAGCTCAAAGCGATTATGTAAGAAACCAGAAGTGCGTCTTCAAGGCGCGGTGACATTTTAATTTGCTCCTTCCCGGATTTCCGCCCGGATAATTTTTACCAGTTTGTTACCAATGCCAACAGGATATCCTGACTCAATTTATCTTCGGCCTGGCTCAGGCCCTGATTCCTGTTCGAAGGACCGGCGCTGGGATCATACTCACCCCAGTCCGAGAACTGCTTCGTCCAAATGTCCTTCTGAGTTTTCAGGTTCTCGAACCTCACCGACACGTTCACTGTAATCTGCCACTTTCCAACCTGCTCATTTCCGTTGATCGAGACCGGCTGAGTGCTCACGCTGTTTATCGTACCGATAATAGCGGCATCTGCCGTCGACATGCTCGTTACTTGATATGTGTTGTCCGAAATAAGTTGTTGCGTGAGCATGTTCGTCAGATTGGTCCTCAGACTAGGATCGCCATAACCACTCTTGTCGTCGAACACCTCGACCGCCACCGAATGTACACCGGGTGGAAGAGACGCTCCACGAAAGGAATACGTGCAACCGCTAATAGCCAGCAAAAGCGCGAAAAATGCGCAGTATTTCATCAAACGTCCTTTAATTTATACTCCTGGAGTTTGCGATACAAAGACCGCATGCTTATCCCCAGAGCGTCGGCAGCCATCCTTTTGTTGCCGTGAAACTTTTCTATTGCAGTCTTTATGAGGTACTTCTCCACCTCTCTGAGATTCAACTCGGCGCCGTCGCGCGTTCCGCCGTTATCCGATTCCGCTCCGGTATATGCGTGCGGAACTGGAAGAGACAGCTTCCCTCCAACCATGCCTGAACCGATTATGCTCTTGAGGTCGACAATATCATTCTTGATCTCCCACAGCGCGCGAAGTATGAGCTCTCTCTCTGATTCTTCCGGCGTCTTGTCGACATGCACGGGAAGAAATCTGCTTGTCGGTTCACCCATGTACAGAGTTTCGTTCTTCGGCAGGTACTTCACGATCGAATCCGAATCCACTTTCTTTCCTCGCTCCAGCACGATGACACTCTCGACGAGGTTCTTCAGCTCACGGACATTGCCGGGCCATTCGAGACCCGACAATGCTTCAATGGCATCGTGGGTGAAACCTCCGAACTCAATCCTGTTGCGATTAGAAAATTCTCTGGCGAACTTCTCGATGAATATTGGGATGTCCTCGCGCCTTTCCCTGAGTGGCGGTACATAAATGTTTACCGACCGGAGACGGAAATACAAATCCTGCCTGAAATAGCCGATGGAG
>JAJYOS010000310.1 GCA_021796055.1 Bacteroidota bacterium | reverse complement strand
ACAATCCTGGAAAACGAGCTCGCTTGTTACAGAAGCCCTCAGCGAATGTTTTCCCTTCATCTCCGGAGCGGTGAAGCCTTTCGTCGCCTTCTCGACCAGAAACCCTCTCACTTTCCCGTCGAGCTTTGCCCACACCACGGCGACGTCGGCAATTGTACCGTTGGTGATCCACATCTTGGCGCCGTTCAAAACGAACTTGTTCCCCTTCTTCACCGCGTGTGTCTTCATCCCGCCGGGGTTTGAACCGAAGTCCGGCTCCGTGAGTCCGAAACATCCGATGGCATCGCCTTTCGCGAGCCTCGGAAGCCAGCGTTCCTTCTGCTCGTCGCTGCCGAACGTGAAGATAGGATACATCACAAGTCCGCTCTGAACGGATGCGAAACTTCTGATACTCGAATCGCCGCGTTCGAGTTCCTGCATGATAAGTCCGTACGATATATTGTTCATCCCGGCACAGCCATACTTTGAAGGAAATGTCGGACCGAGGAGGCCGAGCTCACCCATCTTTTTAACGAGATGAATTGGAAATGTACCTTCGCGGAAATGCTTCTCGATTATCGGAATGACTTCTTTGGAGACGAAGTCGCGCACGGTGTCCCTGACAAGTCTCTCTTCTTCGAAAAGAAGACTATCGGTATTGAAATAGTCAACGCCGCCAAACTGAACCATCGCAACCTCAGGATTTTGGTGGGTTTTGTCCGACGGCGCCCGAAGACTACCGGGCGCGGTGGGAACAAATGTTTAGCTAAATACAAGCCCGCTCAACGCAGACTAGATTGGTTGAAAAATTAGCCAAGAAGGGGCTTAGAATCAAGGTTGGGATGGAACAAGCGCACATCTCTGATTTGAAATTCGCACCTGTTTCTTTAATTTTGAACGCCAACTTTGAAGCGTGTTGGCAATCTCGTGCTAATCAGTTGAACTCTTGTGATAACAACCCTCAAGGATAATCATGGATAATTTCAAAGGTAAGACCGCGATCGTAACGGGCGCGTCCAGCGGGATCGGGAGAGCGACTGCAAAGTCATTCGCGGAGGCCGGGGCGAACGTAGTAGCAGTCGCTAGAAACATCTCTCACCTCGAATCTGTCAAGGAAGAATGTAAAATGTTTAGCGGCCAGATTCTCGTCTTCGCGGGCGATGTGACGAAAGAGAACGACCGGAAGAAGTGTGTCGACACCGCCCTGAAACAATTCGGGAGAATCGATGTACTCGTCCAGGCGGCGGGAATCATCGCAAACGGGACTATCGAAAACACGACCGACTCCCAATGGAACGAGATGATGGACATTAATCTCACGTCGGTCTTCAGGCTAATGCAGCTTGCCCTTCCCTCGATCATCGACTGCAAGGGGAACATAGTCAACGTTTCAAGCGTCACGGGCACGCGCGCGTTTCCAGGAGTACTGGCTTATTGTGTGAGCAAGGCCGGCGTCGATCAATTGACTCGCTGCTCGGCACTTGAACTTGCCCCTAAAGGAGTGCGTGTAAATGCCGTCAACCCTGGAGTCGTGGTCACTAACCTTCACAGGAACGGCGGAATGGATGAAGAAGCTTACGCAAGGTTCCTTCAACACTCAAAAGACACTCATCCTCTCGGCAGAGCCGGGACGCCGGAGGAAATCGCAGAACTAATTCTCTTCCTTGCCTCTGACAAGGCAAGTTGGATCACGGGAGGCACATATAGCATCGACGGCGGGCGCGCACAGACCTGTTTCAGGTAGAAACGGAATACCGGAATCGGGGAATATTGGAATGACGGTGTAATGGGGTGGCCTAACCGTGCTCCCTTAGATTTCAGAAGCCGGCTATTTTCAACCGATCCACGATCCATTAATCCGACCGAGACCGTTGAGTGGGACACCGGTGTTCCATTAGCGGAGGGAGCGTCTGAACGTATATACGCTCAGCGACAACACGCCCGCCCCGATCAAGAACAAAGCTAGTGTTTGAGGCCAAAGGTCGGCGAAACCGTCTCCCTTCAGGAAAACCCCCCGGACTATCTCCATGAAGTATCTGACCGGTACAAGGTATGTGATATACTGGAAGAACTTCGGCATGTTCTCTATCGGGAAAATAAAGCCCGAAAGGATGAGCATAGGCATCATGACGAAGAACTGTGCTGTCATGGTTGCCTGCTGCTGCGTCTTCGAAATTGAGGAGACGAACAGTCCCAATCCCAGAGCCACCATGATAAACAGCAGGCTCAATACCAGCAGCGTCGCAACACTTCCCCTCAACGGTACATTGAACACATAGACGCTGACGAACAGGACGAGCAATACTTCCACGATTCCAATAAGGGTGAAGGGTATCATCTTACCGAGGATGAATTCGAGGTCATGGAGAGGAGTCACCACGATCTGTTCTATCGTTCCGTTCTCCTTTTCCTTTACTATAGCCAGCGAAGTTATCGTCAGGGTAATGACCATCAGCACCATTACGAGGACGGCAGGCACCATGAAGTTCACGCTCCTCAGATCCGGGTTAAACCAGGCCCGCGATTGTGCGACAACCTGAGGAAGGTCATCCGGATTTTTGATCAGGTTGAATTTCTCCGCGCGATGGACGACGATGTTGCGCGCGTAGCTCAATGCTATGACGCTCGCGTAACTCAAACCAATCCCGCTCGTATTGGAATCCGATCCGTCCGCAATAACCGCAAGCTGCGGCGTTTTGCCTGCAAGGATATCGCGCCCGAAATGTACGGGGACAACCAGCGCCATTCCGGCCTTGCCGCTCTTCAGGTAATGGTCGATTTTATTGATGTCGTATATGTACGCCACCGGTACGAAATAATCCGAGCCGGTAAAATGGGAGATGAGCTCCCTGCTCTGCCTTGTATTGTCCAAGTCGCAAATGACGATCGGGATGTTTCTCACGTCGACAGTTGCGGCGTAACCAAGCAAAATCAACTGAAGCACGGGTGCGACGAAGAGCATGCCGAACATTCTCCGGTCCCGCCTGAGTTGAAGGAATTCCTTCCTGACGACGCGCAAGATCCTCTTCATCTCAGAAACCTTTCCTGCTAAGCCTGATCGACGCGATCGAAGGGATAACGAGAGCGAAGATCACCAAAGGGTAGATCTGATCGTAAATATCGGTGAATCCGGAGCCTTTCATCATGATGGCCCTGAGAGCCGCGAGGAAATATCTTCCCGGCAGAAGATATGTGACGATCTGAAGCGGAAGAGCCATGCTGCTGATTGGGAAGACAAAGCCCGAGAGGATAAACGTTGGAAGTATGGATAGGAGGCTCGCGACCAGGAATGCCATCTGTTGGGAGCTGGTAAAAGTCGAAATAAGAATGCCTATGCTTAGAGTGCCTATCAGGAAAATGACGATCGTCAGCGCGAGGAGCAGCACGCTTCCGCGCACCGTGACATCAAATAGCACAAAGCTCACGGAAATAACGAGCACAGCGGCGGCGAGTGAAAGCACGAAATAGAGTGTCGTCTTGCCCAGTATAATTTCAAGCGGGGTTGTAGGAGCCATGCTGATATGCTCAAGTGTACCACGCTCCTTCTCCCTGACCACAGAAATTGCCGGCGTTACGATACTCAATATCATCAGGATAAACCCGATGAGACCCGGCACCAGGAACTTAGCGCTTTTCAGCTCCGGGTTGTAGTAGACTCTCGGTCTGTAGTCGATCCCGCCGGACGCAAAGCTGAATCCCTTCCGGGTCATATAACGGGCCGTAAGATTTGCCGAGTAATTCTGAAGCACGCCGTCGACATAACCCATGATAATTGTGGCCGTGTTTGAATTGGCCCCGTCAAGAAGCACCTGGACATCGACGCGTTTCCCGAGCAGAACCTCCCTGGCATAATCGCGGGGGATTACAAGCACCGCTTTTGCCTTGTTGTCCTGTATAAACTTATCGATTGCCGATTCACCAGGAACGAAGCCTGCGAAGTCAAAATACTCCGTGCTGAAAAATTTTTGTTGCAGCTCGCGGCTCTCTTTTGTCATCGATTCGTCGAGCACCGCGAGACGGACGTGTTTCACGTCGAAGTTCAGAGCGTATCCGTAAAGCAGAAGCATTAACGTCGGGACGAGAATGATCGCCGCAAGTGAGAGTCTATCCCGCTTCAGCTGGCGGAACTCCTTCAGGTAAATTGTGAGTATATTCTCAAACATTCGGCACTCCCGTCTTCGGCCGCGTTTCTTTCACGAAAATATCTTCCAGTGTCGGGGAAGCCTTCGTTATCTGAAAATCGACGATGCCGTTCTTCTTCAATATGCCTTCGATCGCGGAAACCGGCGCCTCAATCTCGGCATAGACATGCACGTTGTTTCCATAGATAGCCGCATCGGTGATCCAGGGCTCCAGCTCAACCAAATTAAATACGTTGAGCGGCTGAGCAGTCTCGATTTCGAATAGAGGCAGATTGGAGAACTGCCTGCGGATACCTTCCGGCGAGCCGTTCACGACAATTTTACCCAGGTGCATCATGATGATATTCTCGCAGAATTCGGCTTCCTCGAGATGGTGAGTCGTCACGATTATTGTAGCGCCCTCTCCGGACAGCTGGCCGATCAACTGCCAGAATTTGTTGCGTATAACCGGGTCGACCCCACTTGTCGGTTCGTCGAGGAACACGATCTTCGGACGGTGCAGGACCGCGCACCCCAAAGCAAGACGCTGCCGCCAGCCGAGAGGAAGATCCCGCGTGAGAAGATTCTCCCTTCCCTTCAGATCGGCGACTTCCATTACCCAGGAGAACCTGTCTCTAAGCTCGATGTTGCTCAGGCCGTATACTCCGCCGTAAAACTCTATGTTCTCCTTGACGGTAAGATCGCTGTACAACGAAAACTTCTGGGACATATATCCGATATTTTCCCGGACTTTCTCCGGATGCTTCGCGACGTCGAAACCGGCAACAATTGCCTCCCCGGATGTCGGCTTTGTCAGACCGCAGAGCATCTTTATCGTCGTGGACTTACCTGCTCCATTAGCGCCGATGAAACCGACGACCTTACCCTCTTCGACTGCGAACGATATCGAATCGACGGCGATGAAGCTTCCGAATTTTTTTGTGAGGAGTGATGCTTCTATTGCGTGTGACATATTTACAACCGGCCGGTCGCCTTTTCCAGGCTCACTCTTGCAATTTCAAGATCAGTAAGTGCTTGCGAATAATTCAGCTTGGACTGGAGCAGCGCGACCTCAGCATCAATCAGATCCGTGTTAGTGACGAGCCCGACTTTGAACTTCTGTTCAGATATCCGGTAGCTTTCTTCTGCATCCTTCACAGTCGTCTCTGCCACCCGGATCCTATCCTTTGCCTGTTTGAAGTTCAGGTAACTTTGAGTAACATCGAGGTAAACGGCATCTGCGGTCTGCTGTTCTGCAAGCCTGGCTTGTTCGCTCTGTGCTTTCGCCTCATCCACCTTCGACTGGGTCTGTCCCCAGTTCCAGATCGGCAGACTCACTACAACGCTCGCGTCCCATGTATTCATGAACACATCCTGGCTAGGGAATATCCTCTGGTTCGGCCGCTGATAGTAAAAATTCCCGACGAGCGAAATCTGGGGAAGATATGCACCCCAGGCAGCGGCAGCGGCTGCTCCCGCAGCCTGCACCTTCAATTTCAACGAGTGAAGCTCACTCCTGTTTTCGAGCGCATCTTTGAGAAGGTCGCTGATTGCCGGCAGAGTAGTGTCGCCGGCTTGCGGCACAGAAGCTATCGTATATTCGGTATTCAACGGTACGCCAAGGACGTTGTTCAAAGCGACTTCTGCCAGCCTGAAATTGTTCTGGGCGTTCAGGAGCATGAGTTCGCTGTTGGAAACCTGCACCTTCACACTGAGCACATCGCTCTGCGTCAACATTCCCTGTGCCAGCATATTCTCGGCCTGCTGGTAATGCGACTTGGTCCTATCGAGATTGTCCTGCATGAATTTAGCGGCCTCGAGCGCATTGTAAACGCTCCAGTAAGCCGTGGCAATCTGGACCTTGAGATTTGATTTGTCGGTCCTTGTATCGTACGTGGCGGCCTCAGCGTTGTCGCGAGCCGCCTTCGATGCGTTCTCAAGCTGGAAGCCCGTAAAAACCGGCTGTTGCAGGGACAACTGGAGGTCATAGTCATTGTAAATGTTCTGTGAAATCTGGAATGTATTTCCCACACCGGGGATGCTTACCGGAAGAGTAAGCACAGACGCCGGGATTGTCGAGAGGCGGGTGTACCTTCCCTGAAACGACAGGTTGGCCCACCTGTTCGCGTTTACCTCGTGATATTTTGCCTGAGCAGAGACTGCGTTGAGCTCCGCTATCTTCAGCGTCTTCGAATTCTCAAGCCCAACCTTCAACGCCTCATTTAGCGTCAGCGGTACCTGCGCGTAAGTCAAGCCGGCTGCACAAATTATCGCCAGCATAATCATAATTTTCCGCAATTTTGATTTCCTCCTTTACGACTTTATCAGATCTGCAAAAATATTGTCAAGCGATGCACCGATTTCCTTTAATTCGGCTCTTTCGTCGACCTTGATTCGCAGCGCCTCGAGAATCGAGCCGACTTTATCACGTGATGCTTCGGGAGTGACGAACGAAATTCTGTCTCCCAGCACGACGAGACTCTCTGCGAAATCGAAACCCGAAACCACCTCAAACGCTCGCTTCAAATTACGGGAATGAACCTCGAAGACGTGGAGCGATGTCTCGGATATCAGGCCGGGCACACTGTTATAGCGGAGCAATTTCCCATCGTTAAACAGAGCTACCTTGTTGCATCTCTCAGCCTCGTTCAAGTATGGAGTAGCGACGACAATTGTCATCTGGTTTCTCAGAAACGAAGCGAGTATGAGCCACAGCTCTCTCCTCGAGACAGGATCCACACCGGTGGTCGGTTCATCGAGTATCAGGATCTTCGGTTGATGGATGACGGCGCAGCAGATGCCCAACTTCTGTCTCATCCCTCCGGACAGCTGGTCGGCGAGTCTCCCTTTGAATTCGGCCAGCCCTGCAAACCTGAGGAGGCGCTCGCCACGCTCCTGCCAGTCCCGCACCTTTCTGATTTTTCCGAAGAACTCGAGGTTTTCCCACACCGTAAGATCGCCATATGCCTGACTGATCTGTGACAAATAGCCGATGTCTTCTTTGAGCTCGCGACGATTTTCCGAAAAAGTCTTACCCTCCACGATCACGGTACCGCTCGTCGGCTCCAGCGCGCCGGACAACATCCGCAAGAACGTTGTCTTCCCTGCTCCGTCGGGTCCTATAATGCCGACAAGTTCTCCCTTCTCGACCGTCATGGAGACTTCGTCCACAGCTTTCAGGTCGCCGTATTTCTTAGTTATATTGTCGACTTGTATAATCATTATTTTGAAAAATTTCTCGCCCGGGCCGGTCGGACGACCTCGTCT
>JAJYOS010000309.1 GCA_021796055.1 Bacteroidota bacterium | reverse complement strand
AGAATTAAAAAAGGCTTCCTGATGCCATATACCGGGGCTCATGGTCTAGCGGTTATGACGTCGCTCTCACACAGCGGAGGTCCCCGGTTCAAATCCGGGTGAGCCCATTTTAAACATTAATCGAATATCATAACTTATTTATATACTCCCCATGATCCGCTTGTGGCGATGTTTTTGACCATGCATCCGAAATACCGGGAACTGCTTGATGACGGGGATGTCCGCCGCTGGTACGAGAACCTGAGGGCCAAGTCCGTGCTGACTGCCACTGTCTATCTCAGGACACTCGGCTACTACTGCGAACTGAACGGGACCAGTCCTTCGTCGATCGTCAGGGAGGCAAAGAGGAAGGCGTTCAGGGACAGCTTCTCCGACTTTATCAGGGGCATGGAGAAGCAGGGAAAGCTCGGGAGTTACCTGATCCGGTTCAAGCGCGTGCTGAGGTCCTGGCTCAGGTACAACAACGTCGATGCCTCCCTGATGCTCGACGTGAACATCAGCGGGGAATACAACTCCCCAACGGTGGCCAACGAGCGCGTGCCGACAAAGGAGGAGCTTTCATCGGTCATCAGGAAGGCTTCGGCACGCGGAAGGGTGGCTGTGGCGCTCATGGCATTCTCAGGTCTCAGACCGGAGTCGCTCGGGGACTATGAGGGAAAGGACTGTCTCAAGCTTGGAGATCTGCCTGAGCTGAAGATTTCGGGGTCGGATATCAGCTTCGCAAAGACACCTGCCCAGGTCGTCGTCCGTCCGAACCTGAGCAAGGCGCGGTGCAGGTATTTCTCGTTCATAGGCGAGGAAGGCTGCACATACATTGTCGAGTACCTGAGGGAAAGGATGAAACAGGGGGAAAAGCTGGGGGCGGATTCCCCCGTCCTGCAGCTCGATGTCCGCGGCGTGAAGAGGAATACCTACATCCGGACTGTCCTTGTCACACGCGACATAAGGGAAGCAATCACCGGCGCAGGTCTCAGGATGAGACCCTATGTCCTCAGATCCTATTTCTCCACAGCGCTCGACATAGCCGAAAGCAAGGGCATGCTGTCGCATCCATGGCGGCAGTTCTTCATGGGCCACAAAGGGGACATCGAGGCGCGCTACAGCACGAACAAGCGCCTTCCTCCCGATATCGTCGAAGGCATGAGGTCAGCGTACAGGAAGTGCCTCCAGTTCATCGAAACAAGGGCCGCGGAAGGCGGCACAAACGAAATGAAGGAATACATGAGGCAGCAGGTCCTGCTCGCACTTGGCGTGGACGAGAAGGAAGTACAGGGCATGGACCTTGCGGGCATGAGCAACGACGAGTTCCAGAGCATCCTCAAGACACGGATCACATCAGCCATGACAGGCAACGGCAACAAGCAGCGTGTCATACCGAGGGCAGATATTGAAAAGTATGTGACGCAGGGATACGAGTTCGTCACATCGATACCGGGCAACAAGGCGATCGTGAAACTGCCGTTCTGAAATGGACGGCGGGTGCACGGACGGCAGCCCTTTGGCGTAACAGCGGGACAGGAAGCTGGCATGCGGCGGAAAATGTCTGCGGATTGAATTATAATATTGAGTGAATATTCATTCGCTGAAATTAAAAAGCACCCCTTCCGGCCAGAGACTATTTAAATAAAAATGCCTCCGGATCGCCTCTTTTGTACGAAAATGGGGGGGAGTACAATCACCTTTTAGTTCAAGGAGGAAGACTCTTTCGAGGCATGTGAGCAGAAAAGCTATGCATCTACTTCTTTTCAGCTGGGACTTCTCTTTTCTGGTATAATCGTTCCACCAAAATCTTCACAAATGGTTCTGCAACGTAGTTTGGAGAGAATTCATTAAACGCCCGCTGTTTGATTGGTCTTATAACTTGTGCTCCAATGATTACTTTTCCGAATTTTAACACGGTCTTTTCAGGTATGTTCACTTCCTGACCTCCTCGATTTTTCCGTCCTTGGCAAGTTGGTCGAAACAGTATGACACCAACATGTAGTCAATGTCATATTTCTCAGCAATGTCGCTTGGAGAGAGTTGCTCTCCATTCTCTATTTCTTTAACTATCAGTGTTGTGCATCTCTCTATATCAACTTGAGCAAAATTCGGAAACACTAAAGGTTCTGCCTCCAAGAGTATTAGTCTGCCCGTTTCCAATCCTTGTTTGAGGTTATCCATGAATGAAATGTGCTCTTCCAGTTTTGATGTCCGCGCCTTTATGTAATCACGCAAGGATCTAACCGATTCTTGCATCGATATTATGTCTGCTCTGACGCTCTTAGCACTACGTCTGTCGCTGCGGAACCATCCTGTGGTGAGTTCTGTGCAATCCATGTCAGACAGTGTTATCGTGCGTAGCTCATGGATTTCCTTGTACGGGCTATGTATAGCAATGCACAAGCCCCTTTTGTCCCGTGATAGTTTGTCAGTAAAATCCATAAAATTACTCACCCGTTGAATTCCTCCATCGCTTCGATCAGGACTTTCAATAACTTAGGGTCATCCACATGAACAAGCAATCGGCCCTCCTGTTCAGACTCCTCACTATCGTGCAATAGTGAAAAGCGGATAGTCTCTGTTGCCCCCTCCTCATCCTCTTTCTTCTCCCCTTTGACCTCTTTGAATAGAAGCATATGACCGTACTTGATTCCTGGGATTTTCTGCTCCAAAAGACCTACAAACTGGGGGTTCAGAAACTTCACTAGCCTCTGCCCTTCCAGTAAAACCTCCGTCGGTTCATACTTAATCTTAGCCGTCGCATCACCCAAACTAGCATCAACGAACACATATAATACTTATATGTTGGCTAAGAAATTAGTCTTTTTGAAATCGAGAAAGTGGATGGATAAAGTAGGCCACTTACTTACTTGTTCTTGAAGAACGCGTCTATCCTGAGTTTGGCTATGTCGCTAAAATGGTAATAGGTCCTCGTCATCTCTGAGCTATGGATCCAGCCCATCTAACCTTCTAATGCCGCTTCCTTCAAATTGATTGCCAATTGCGGTGCTCGCGTGTGCCTGAAGAACTGAAAATGTTTACTTTCTTTATCCGTGACTTAGTTGCGGTCTGCGACGCACGGCAGACTCTCACGTAGACCACATATGGAATCTGCAGTAGCGATCACAACCACCGACGCCACATTCGGTTGGGCTCTCAATCTCGCCCACACTTAGATTGTCGCTCATGCACGAAAATGAAGGGATATTATCTTATCCGGCAGCCTTCAACACACAGCTGTATCCAGGCGCGATACCGGGGTACCGTTCCGACAGAATTTCCAGACCGCTTCTTTTTGCCATCCCTCTCTACGGACCCGGAAACTCCTGTCCTCTCCCGGGCGCATTCACTTCATGTTTGAATGCTCCTTCCATGCCCGGGAAACATTCTCAACGGCCGCACGTTGCGACCGGTTCTGAGCCTATCATGTACAAGGGGCACCAATTGAATGGGAAAAATCTTCCCATCACGGCGAAAATGAACGGGAGATTCGCAGAATGTCTCTTTTGCGAATCGTTTTCGCGCATTATTTCGGATGCCAAATAGAAACGCGTTCCTTGTCAGAACCCCGGACCAATCGGAATGCGTGATCGCGTGTGGCCGCTGCTGACGCTTCCGGATGCGTCCCAGCCGCCTGCTGCCTGTCGGCGCCGTGTTAACCTCAGCACGGTACAGGTGCATCGGTGCGCCGCGATCATTATGCGCCGGGCAGATAGGCTGCGCCTGGTGCCTTCCGTCTACTGCGGTTCAGGTCCGGTCCGAGAGTTCCAATTAGATCCCTTTCAATTTTCCTGACTCTCTTTTTGTCATCCTCGGACCGGCAACGGATACCTATGAGTATCAGCTTCAGTCTTGGCAATGCACCCATAACTGTCGCCGTTAAGTCATCAACACCTGTAATTTCCGGTTCTGCCAGGCGCTTGGATATCGTATTGAGACTGCTTCCGTTTCTGGTGTCAAAATGCGAAGGTATTCTCTCGATAAACGATCTCGACAGGCAGC
Source organism: Bacteroidota bacterium (assembly GCA_021796055.1). Next base: position 3,453 of record JAJYOS010000309.1, on the reverse strand, counting down.
TCCCGACATATCTCGGCGTGTTCTCGATATCAAAAAACAAGTATATTCCAGTCCCGGGGTACATGATGAGGTCTGACAAGCGAATTCTATCAAGTTTGATCGCATTGTCCGGATTTATTTGTGCAAGTATCCTTTCGCATGTCAGGGCTGTCGCATCCTCAAAAACCACAATGTGGCTTCTCTCAGGCAGGTAGGGGTCGCCACTCATAATGGCCGTATGAGACACATTTCATATAAATGATAACACCAACACCCCGAATGGGCAACAATTCAGAAGGGATCTCCTTGCAACCATGACATCCCTTCCGAGCTGGGACAGGCACTGGGGCGAAACAAAGGACCATTATCTGCTGACAAAGGAGACGCCGTCATTTTCTCATTTAAGGAAAGCTCTGAGTGGTACGCCGCGTGGAACGCCGCCGTCCTCTATGAAGGAATATCCTCAGACCTTGATGAATGTAAGAGCTTCAGCTTCGGCAATACACTCTCGTCCATGCATAACACCGCTCAGCGGTTCGCCCATAAAGAACTGCTTGAAGTCGGCGACGACTTACCGGTCTCCCATTTCAGAATCGACTTCACTTTGTATTGAATTATACTCGTTGAGCATGGTTAACGTGCCTTCCAGGAAGTCTATGAGTTCGGTGCCTTTTTCCAGTATCCTGCCGGCATAAATGTTCCCCATAACTCGAAATGGGCTGCCATCGGTTTGTCTGGCATACTTGGCGAATGAGCCGCTCGGATCGGCATTCTGTAAATTAATCAGGAACTCTTTGTGCTGTTTCCAAGAAGGATCCTCTGTGACGGAATTTTCTCCCTCAGATACTTCTTCCAGTTGATCTGCCAGCCATGCGAAGTCGTGGGTATTCCAGAGTCTTTTAAGATTCTTAATGCTCCTTTTCTCCAAGGTGTGATACCTAACAATGGACTCCTTAAGACCCAATTCAATCGTGTGCCTTATGAGAAAAATGAGGGGATAGACCATTGTGTTGTCTCCACCGGTCATCCTTATGTAATTCGCCAGAATATCGATGGCTTTCCGGTATCCTGCAAAATATAATTCAAGATCGCCATTTTGGGAGAACCACAGCGCCGCCAAAGCCGGATTATCACCCTTAGTTTGCACAAATAGCTCTTTGAAAGCTTCTAAATCTTGTTCATTCCTGTCTTTTCCCATAATCTCTAATCTCATAGGTTTTGTGTTGCCCCCAGTCAGCCATCGCACATGTCGTCCCCCACTTGTTCCGAGGGCAACCGCATTCGTGTCACCGGCATTACCAATTGTTTTCCTCCCCGACTCTTGCAATGACCCCAATTTCTGAAGCCATGTGTGCCAATACGGTGCAGCATCCCTTTCCAGCCACAATGGCGAGCCTCCCTCTTTTTGCCTCCATTCCTGTAATTGCACAAACCAGAGTAAAGAGTTTTCGGGGCGGCTTGCAGAATCACAACAGAACGTGGAGCGGAGACCATGCTGCCATCCGCTCCGATTCCTCTGAGCGGTTTCTCTCTTGCGGCAGGCGGCGGAATGATGAAGAAAATTAGAACTCCGAACGACCGAGAAAGCAATTTCTAGCCAGGGCAATCTCGAACTCCTTTACGCGAGGATAAGGGATCCTCCGTGGCGAGCAGAACGGCAGTTTGCCTCGGCACGCTCCAACGGGAGGCATGACCTTCGAGCATGGATCGGTCGTCAAGAAACACCGCCGGCACGCCGAGGTTCCATACAGGTGGCGGGCAGGAATAACCTGGCAAAGCAAAGGGCTGCCCCGAAGTTCTCAATCCGCTATTTCGGTGAAAAGGGCCGCCTGGGCGGACTCGGCCGTGCGCAGGGGCAGTCTATTTTTCTGCGTGCGCGATATCCCTGCGCAAAGCGGCGAGCTTACGTTCCATCGCTCTTTTCTCAGATTCGAGCATGTTTATTTCCCGGACCAGACCTTCCTTCCTTTCCTCCAGCATCCGGTTATCGATGGACAGGCGGCTTGCCTCCGCCGTTTTGTCGCTCCATTCAACCCTGGCCCTGTATGCGCGATCCTCAAGTTCCGCGACCTTTTCCTTAAGTTCCGATACCTTCCTTGCGAGTTTCACTGCTTCCGCTGCGTTCGCCTCGGTGCGCCTTTCAAGTTCCGCGTAGGCATCCTCAACAGGGATGTTGCCGTATCCATTATCCTTTGGTGCCGCCGGTGGCGACGCAGGGGTGCCCCCATCCGGATTCGCATCGGGGACGGAAAGCTGATCGGATGCCGGCGCCGTCGGCTGGCCCGGGTGTCTGGCAGCTATGTGCCGTTTCAGTATGTCAATTCGGGCAAACGACCCCCCGCAGTACGGGCATGACTGCCTTTCATACCATTTCGGCATTTACTCCTCCTCCGCACCTGTCTTTCTGTTCATTTCACACCGCACTCCTCCTCATTTTGCGCCCCTCCCGCACCACTTGCGACGGGTACTGAATGCGTCAAAATTTTGAATTGTGCGGGAGAGGCTTCGATGCCCGTCACCCGTCGCCCGAGCCTGTGAGCCATCGCCAGCGTGGTGCCTGTTCCCGCGAAAGGATCCAGAATGGCGTCGCCGGGTTTTGTTAGGAGCAAGAGCAATGCTCGGACAAGATCCTCTGGCTTAGCACAATACAGCCCTTTTCCGCTCACCGAGTCGGCGAATATGACGTCGACAGGCAGGCGATAGCCCTTGTCGACAACGATATAGCCGTCCCTGAAGCCACCGCGTTGGTAAGTGAAGGAGCTTGCATTCTGAATCCGCGGCGAGCGGGGCTTGTCCCTGTAATGCAATGCTCCCGCGTTGAATGTAAGGTCGGCCACCTTCGCCGTCCTCTGAGCGAAGACATGTATATTCTCATGCGCCTTAAGCGGGAGCTTGCGGCTGGAGAGTGCCGTCTTCCTCAAATTCCCGTTCTCCGTCATCTTGACCCATACTATCTCGAACCGATGCGCAAACCGTTCCATGAATGCATGGGCCGCTTCAATTGCCATCCCGCCGGAGCCATGGAGTATCACCTGCCCTGCCGGCTTCAGCAGGCGCGCACACGCACCGGCGAGCCATTCCCAGTCCGGCGGTCTGTCCCATTCCCCATCTGTAATGCCGTACGGGGGATCCAGATAAATAAGGTCGAACAGGGACGCGCTGAGCCTGGGAAGAATGTCCTCCGCTATGCCCGAGCGGATGTCCGGGGGATACAGGATGGGACGCATCTTCCCGTAGGCTTCGCGGATGAGGTGCTGCTGCCTGCCATTTACATAACTTCGATCGCACAGGTACCAATACGGCGCGTGGCGGCATAAGACCAGATTAAGGCGGGGCGTTCGTGAATCCGAGAAAAGCCGCCGATTATGTCGCTTTGTTTTGTCGCCCGTTCTATTCGGTGTTTCCGCCGGATTTTTCTCCATTTTCAAATTTCCCATCCGTCTCCCTCCCACACGGATTTTCAGGGCAACGGCG
>JAJYOS010000308.1 GCA_021796055.1 Bacteroidota bacterium | reverse complement strand
TTACCCTCGTCACTTTTACGGCGTCTCCGGGCAGGAAATCAGAAACGAGGAGATCTCCGTCACCCTGAATGATGTTCAGGTCGTACATCGCTGGATGGATTCTGCAAACGGACTCTATTACGTCCTTTTGAAGATGCCGGCTGTGCCGTCCGGCGGAGGAGACTCATCGGCACCGAAATAATCCCGGATTAGAAATTTATGCGAACAATTTTGAAAGGCATGAAAGAGATGCAAACGAACATGAGACACATTCACCCGCTCCTCCTTGCGATTGCCGTGACCGCTATGCCGCTGCTGCTCAGCGCGTGCGGACCCGCCGTAAAAGTGACGAGGGTAAACCCGAACTCCGAAACCGACCTGAGCGGATACTGGAACGACACCGACTCCCGACTTGTCGCCGAGAAAATGATAAACGATCTTGAAAACTCTCCCTGGGTGGACAGGTTCAAAGAAGCGAACAACAGGAAACCGGTTGTGATCGTCGGGAGGATCACGAACAAAACCTACGAGCACATCGACGTGGAGACCTTCGTCAAGAATCTCGAAGCAGCCCTTGTGAACGGAGGAATCGTGAACTTCGTTGCCTCCAAACAGGAAAGAGGCCAGATAAGAGCGGAGCGGCGGGACCAGGCGGCCAACTCCTCCGAGGATACACAGAAGGAACCGGGACAGGAAACCGGTGCTGACTTTATGCTCATCGGGAACATATCGTCTATAATCGACAAGGAAGGCGGGGAGACCGTGAAATATTACCAGATAGACCTGGAGCTTGACAACATCACGACCAACGAGAAAGCATGGATCGGTGAAAAGAAAATAAAGAAGATCGTCAACAGAGCGAGTTACGAATTCTGATGGAATATCGAGCGCGGCTCAAATTATTCGAGCTTCAGAAACGATGCGATCATCGGTACGGACGGGAATGTTGCCGCGAGAAGGTTAGCCACAAAGAGAAGGGATGCGACCAACTTGAGCTCCGTGCGTCCGTGTCTCCGTGCTTCCTGTTATCCCTGGGAGTTCTCTTTCTTGGCGTATTTCTTTCCGGCTGCGCCATGTCGACAGGCTTCTACAAAAGCGTCGACGCGGACCTATCCGCCAATCAGTTCGCAAAGGCCGCGCGAGTGGTCGAGGCAAACAGATCGAAGTACGGCAATAACAGCTCGGTCCTTTATAACCTCGAAGTCGGACTTCTACTTCACTATGCCGGCGACTACCGGCTCAGCACCGAGCACCTCTCGGCGAGCGAGCAGGAAATGGACGATCTGTACACAAAAAGCATTTCCAAAATAGCCGGCTCGTTTGTACTTAACGACAACGAATTGCCGTACCAGGGAGAAGACTTCGAGAAAGTGTACGTCAACCTCTTCATGGCTCTCAACTACGCCGAGCTCGGCCGCCTGGAAGACGCCATCGTCGAGGCCCGGAAAGTCGATCTTAAGCTGAACGAATATTCTCAGCAGTACGGCGGCAAGAACTCGTTCAAGCAGGATGCATTCATCCGCTACATCATGGGCATCCTGTACGAGGCCGACGGAGATGTCAACGATGCCTTCATCTCCTATCGCCAGGCGTACGCAGGCTATAAAGAATACGACACGCTGTACCAGACAAGTTGTCCGTCGTTTCTAAAGGATGATCTTGTGCGGACTGCCGCCGAGCTTGGTTTTACCGACGACCTGGAACGGTATGAAAACGAGTTCGGGATAGACTCTCCCGATACTTCTGGCTCGATGGGAACCTTACTTATCCTTGTTTACTCCGGGAAGGGCCCGATCAAAGAGCAGGAAAAGCTGCATGTAACCATACCCGATACGAGCGCAGTTCTCCACACGTTCATCGTTGCGGTTCCAAAATTCCATGCACGTCAAATTGGCTCCCGGTATTACACCGTTTCAATATCGGGGGGCGCGGAACACACGAGTACGATGACGCAATTAGGCGAGAATGTGAACAGGATCGCGGAGAAAGACCTCCAGGATCGTCTCGGTCTAATCTATCTCAAAGCCGGCGGGAGAGCGCTGTTGAAGTTTCTTGCCGCCGAGAAGATCAAGGCGGAAGTGAGGAAAAAAGACAACGGAAATCGCCTGGCTAATCTCCTGAGCAGCTCGCTTGTGGACGCCGCGTATTCCGCATCTGAACAGGCTGATTTGAGAATGTGGAGAACGCTGCCGCACGATATTCAGGTTGCTCAATTCCAGCTCCCCGCCGGAAATTATTCCCTGGCGGTCAGCGGTCAGGACGGTTCACGGCTCATGATGGACAATGTTTCAATCGGTCCCGGCCAGGTGCTCATTAAAATTCTTCCGGATATCAAATAAGGAATCATTAGAAATGAAAACTATACTCGTTGCCGTGTTCATTATCGCATCGGTCGGTTTCGTCAACGCCCAGACTCCGGAATGGGTTACGGGGAAAAGCAGCACGTATCCTGACGACCAGTACATCACCGGAGTCGGGAGCGGCGATACACGCCAGGAAGCTGAGAACCAGGCAAGGGCACATATCGCCGAGGTGTTCAGGGTGCAATTGAACGCCAGGTTCAGCACGAACAAGACGGAAACGCTCAACGGTTCCGGGAGCAACGTCAGCGGCAAAACAGTCGATATCACAAGCAGCAGTGTGAATGTCGGGCTGACGAAAACTCTGGAGGGGACGGAAATCGCGGACGTATGGCAGGATCCAAATGACATGGAATATTATGCTCTGGCGGTGCTGGACAGGGGGAAGGCTGCTGTCAGGATCACAGACCAGATTTCCGCGCTCGATACGGAGCTCGTTGAAGTCGGCAATGAAATAGACACGGCCGGCACCAAGCTCGGAAAACTTCGTCTCCTTGTTTCCAGAAAAGACCTCGCCCTGAAGCGCCAGGACCTCAACTCAGATTATTCCGTGCTCTCAAGCTCGGGACAGGCACTTCCGCTGCCGGGCATATCAGCCGACGAAGCAACCACGGACCTTCTGCGGTTTTGTCAAAACGAGATTCGCTTCGGTCTGGATTCAAAGGGACCTCGTTCTGAAAGCCCGGCGCAGGTCGTGTCGGATAACCTGACGTCTCAAGGATTGGTAATTGCTACCGGCGACACCGCAAGTCCTGATTTCACCTTGAAGGTCGTAACCAGACTTGATCCTTCGAAAACTCCGGTGGATGGTTGGTACTATTGCAGATGGGATATCGAACTTAGCATTGTCGACAACGCGACAGGCGTCGTGATGACCGACATCTCAAAGAGAGATCGATCCGGTCAGCTGAGTGTCAGGCGCGCAAAAGACAGGGCGGTATACGACATGGATAAGGCGGTGAAGCAGATGACGGCGGAGCTGATGAATAGACTGTTGGGTGGACAATGACTGCCAATTTCACGGTATGGACCGTGAGATCTTCTGAAGGGGTATTCTGCTTCACTCAATACATTGAGCAAAATTACCCGGTAAGCTGAGTAAGCCAACTCAATTAATTCTACGCCGGTGCCGCGCTCGTCTTTCACTCGCCGGTAACCTTCACTCTTCCAGCGATCGATTCGATGGTGTATATTTTCCCGCCGATCGGAACGTGCTTCATTATAATGTCCCCTTTCAAGAACGGATTATCCCGGGGAACGGGACGGTTATGGTCGTCTATGCCGACCAGCGCCTCTTCGCCGATCAGCGGCAATAATGCGCCCCATGTATAGTGCGGATCGCCGTTGCAGCTTCCGTCGATGCTGCTGTAGTTTTCACAGTTGAGCCGCTTGACTTCCCAGTTGCGCATATGGAGCTCGACGCACCTTCGTGCAAACTCGGCGATGTGCTGCGAGTCGCCGTATCGTTCCAGGCCAAGCCAGACAAGATAATTTGCCGGCGGCCACACGTTCCCGTGCCAGTAACTCTGCTCCGGCCATACCGGATCATCGTGGGCGACTGTCGGAAGAAGCCATTTCAACCAGAACTTATCCTTGTTATACAGAGTCGCGAGAACCCGTTTTGCTTGCTGGGAATCCGGTACTCCGGCGGCGAGAGGATAGAAATTCATCGGCGTGAGCCGCGTCAGCCAGTCGCTCCCCGGTTTGCCGGGCGAAAGCGGATGAACCGACATTTGAAGAGATGCCGGCCCGCGATCGTGAAAGTACTCAAGCACCACCTCAACTGTTTGTCCCCTGCTTACATGTACATCCGCGAATCTTTCTTCGCCGTGTCCTTCCTGCCAGGTGTCGATCACCTTCCGGCCGTTCAGGTAGAGGCGCGCTCCCGTACTTGCTTCCACGATGAAACGATATTGCCCGGAGCTGTCGGGAGAAAATGTGCCGGCCCATCTCGCACTCCAATCATCCTGCGGCACGCTGCGCGCCGGGCTCGATTCCTGCCAGTCGCGTCCGACGCGATACTCGATCCTGCGAACGACAGTATCTTTCAGTATCCGGTCTTTGTAATAAGTCGCGTCAAAACCGTCTTTGAACACAGTCTGTGGAACCAGGGCTGCACCGACTTCTTCCGGAACTTCCCACAACCTGCTGCAGTACATTCCCAGCTTTGCGTTCCACAAATGTTCGTTGATTCGCCTGTTCATTTCCCCGTGTTCTTCTTCGAAACGCCGGGCATCTTCCGTTTTTCCGAGTGCAGCGGCGATCTTCCCGAGGTAATCTGCATCCATGGAATACAACGAGTTCAGATCGACCGCGTCGGCATTCAAAGTCGTTCCGACCATGTGCGCCCTGTCGTACTCAACGTTGTCGTCCCAGCCGGTCTCCCACATAGCACCCTGTTTGAATTTCTTTTCGGACCCCCACTCGAGGAGGCCGTCATGGTTCCCATCCCGGGCTTTCATCCACCACTCGTGCCATTTGACAAGATGAGGATACACCTCGGCCAGGAATGATTTGTCCGGCCAGCGCTGGTTCATCTTCCAGACCGCCAGCGCGCCGACCGGCGGATCCGACCGGTCCATCGTCACGTACGCGCCGTTGTCGCTCCAATGGGAATCGAGCGGGATAAATCCGTCCGGCGTCTGGAAGGAGAGAACTGCTCGAATTGTATTGCGTGCACCCTTGGGATCTTCCTGGCACGCAAGAATCCCGTTGAAGAAGCTGTCCCACGCGAAATATGGGAAGATGTTAGGATCGCGCCTGCCGATCCACCATCCCCGGCCGACGATGTGAACTACTCTGCCGTTGTCGCTGCTGTACAACCGGCTGAAATTCAGGTTATCGGGAATCGCGGCGAGGAAATTTCCCCATGTACCGCTGGAGGTGAGATGGAATGTTTCATATCGTTCCTTCGCCGCGTCGAGCAGCGACTTCACGTCCTTCAATTCGGGCAGTGGGCCCGCTCCCACACCGGAAACGAATCTTGTCGGGTGATCCGGCGTCAGGCTGAGGATCATTTCCGCGCCCGGTGTAAGATAGGCTTGTACGTCGGCGGGCTTCGGATCGCAAAAAAATCGGAATGGAATGTATTCGCCTTCCGCCGTGATTCCGTAGCCGCTTACGCCATCCGCAACTGCTTTGTAGATCGCGTGAAAGTTCGGCCATGTCGCCGCAGGAAGGCTCAATGTCAGGTCGACCGGCTTGTCGGACCATAGTGTGCCGACGACTGCCGTAGAATCCACACGGCCCCACGTGAAAGTTATTGTCGCGCCGTCGTGTTCGAACGTCGATTGCACATACGAGAAGTCCGGCGACGTCGTTCCCGGCGAAATGTAAGCCACATCCGCCCCTTTATGATTGTTGTCGCCCTCTCCATCCCAGACCGGCTGATCTTTAAATTCGGGCTGTATCTCGAATGCCGTGGCGTCGTTGACGATGATGGATATGCCGCAGGGGGCATACATAAAATAATTCCCGATCTTGACTGCAAGTCGAGGACTCTTGTTCGTGTGACCGGAAGAGATTTCTGTATGATTTCTCCCCGGTTCATCGTTCGGGTCGCGCGCGCTGCTGCCGAGAAATATTGCGCAGACTGCGAGAGTCAGAAGTGCAATCGGTCTGTTCTTCCATACCTTATTGGACATAAGACTTCCGTTTTACTTTGCAGCCGCGGTGTTCCAGTAGACTGTGTAATGCTGGTGGTTTATTTCGTAGAGAGGCGCCAGCTCCACATCGTTAGGTCGTCCGACTCCGACTGTCTTGAAATGAAGCGGCTTACCCGGCACCGGCTTAAGCCATCTTGTCGCAGGTTTATCGGTATTGGCGAGGTCGGGAACGCTGACATCCGGCATGTCGAAGAATTCATTGTTCTCTTTTCCATAGGGAAGCGGGACATAACCGCCGAGTTCGCCCGCCAGCACGATAGGGCCGTACATTATCGCCACTTTGTTGCTGTCGTCGGCCACCGGTTCGACTCGCAGACGCATGGGCAGTGAGATTTCAACTTTGTCGCCGTCGTGCCAGGTACGCGTTACGCTCTCATAACTGCCGGGTTTTCCGGTCGCCGCAATTCTCCGCCCGTTCACCTTGATCGCAAAACCGGCCCCCGCCCATTCAGGACGACGTATCTCCAGAGTCAAACTCTGGCTGTGCTTCAATTTCAGATGCAGCGTGCTTACCTGTGACTCAGGAAAACTCGTTTCCTGCCGGACCGTCAGTCCTTTCGCGTTCCACTGGAGCACAGACGGAATAAACAGGTTCACATACAAACTATTCTCACCGTGCATATAGATGAACTTCCCGTACTTGGAGTGATTTTCCATTCCGGTTCCGACGCAGCACCAGAAGGAATTGTACGGTGTGCTGAAAGTCTTGAAGAAGCCCGGCTCGAGAGATATAAAATAAGTCACCATACCGGTCTCCGGATCCTGGGAAGCGAGTATGTCGTTGTACAGCGCCCGCTCGTAGTATTCCGCATAATCGTCTTTCGGATCCCATTCCATCAGATGGCGCGTCAGCTTCAGCATGTTGTAGACGTTGCACGTCTCGCCGGTTTCCCGGTTGACTGGAAGATCACCGAGCTTGCCGAAATATTCGTAGTCTCCCATCTCGCCGTTTATATAAGTTCGTCTCTGTGTGACCTCCTGCCAGAAATACTCTGCGATGTTATGCATCGTTCGATCGCCATCGACCTCATATTCTTTTGCGGCGCCGATTACCTTCGGTATCTGCATGTTCACGTGGTTGCCGGCGAGCGAATCGACGCCCTGGGCGAGGGGAGCGAACAGCACTTCGTCGTTGAAGCGCTTCGCAAGATCGAGAAACCTTTTCTCGCCGGTCATTTCGTAGAGGTCTGCCATCACCTCATTCATGCCGCCGTATTCGCAACGGAGCATATGTGTGAACTGGGAGTCGGTCAAGTGGCTGGAAAAGTCGACTGCCCAGTCTCCGTATTTCTCCATCACCTCTTTGGCCTGTTCGTTGCCCGTATATCGATATGCATCGCGCAGGCCGGCAAATGTTTTATGCAGGTTGTACCATGGCGACCAGACGCTGTCGAGGCTGAAATTCTGTGTGACGATTTCTCCGCCTTCGACTT
>JAJYOS010000307.1 GCA_021796055.1 Bacteroidota bacterium | reverse complement strand
TTACTGTATCTCAAGTCCTGCCAGCCGTCGGAAGTCCCTACGAAACCTGCAGAAGCACCTTTCATCGGGACCGAGGAAACCATCGCAAGCGAGAAGCCGTCTCGCGTGGCCATGAGAGCGGCGTTGCCTTTATATTCACCGACCCACCCGGTATTCCCTGCACCCCTGTTCGCAATATGGGGAGCGAGAAGTACGTGTATGCGATAATCGGAAATAGCGCCCGACAGCGGGGAGAATTTTATCTTCTGCAGGACCACCGGCCTCCAGGGATCGCTGACAATTTGCTTCTCAATCACGTATCGACCGGCCCTGCATTTGTTTTCAAGTACGTAAGAAGGAATCCCCGCTTCCACAAGACGCACCAAATGAGATGTGTCCCTCTTCTCTTCCGAAAAGAAGTCATTTCCACCCGTAATTACCAGCCCCATATCACGGATCATCGCCTGGTCCATGCGAGGATAGTAAACCTCATCGAGTATTCCATGTGAAATAGTGAACCACGTCGGACTGACACCGACATGGGCGACCCCCACTCCATCTTTAGCACTCGAAGTCCATTTGGCAGGTATGCCCGGCCATCCCGGGGCGCTTTTTGACTGAGACATGGAACACTCCTATAGTAAGTTTCTATCTATGGTCAACAAAATATTAATCAAGTGAGTTCAAGGGGAAGAAATCAAGGCACAATGCCGCTAACGGAACAATTAGTCCGCTTCTACAACGGATGTCCCGCAATTACTGAAGGTGCCCTCGGCAGATGTCGCATCAAAACTGCCCGTCGTCTCCGATATGGGGAACCGAAGAGACACGAATTCTGTTACCGACAGCAAATTTCGGTTTGGAAAATCTGGTCCCGCTGAGAGGAGATGCGGTACTGAGGTTACACTTTACACCCGGACTTGAGGACGGAAGGATACTCAGCTCGATCACTTCGCCGGTTTATCGATCGTTCTCCTGACTTTCTCGGCAAACTCAAAAGCGGTAAAAGGCTTCTGAAGGAAATCCACTCGCGAGTCGAGCAGGAATCCATGGTTGATAGCATGGCCGGGATAACCACTGATAAGCATAAATTTCTTGTCAGGATAGGCCGCAAGGATCTTTTCCCGCAGCTCACCCCCGCCCATTTTAGGCATTACAACATCTGTGATAACAAGGGCTATTTGGTCGGCATTGCGTTCAAAAACGGCCGCACCCTCTTCTCCATCGTTTGCCGTCAAAACCGTATATCCATGTTCGAAGAGAAGCGTTTTCATAAACTCCCTCAGCTCCTCATTATCCTCGACTATAAGCACGGTTTCAGTTCCCATCATCAGGCGCCTGGTGCCCTTCTGCTGGCCCTCGAGCTTCTCTGCGGTAGCAGTGATTGCAGGGAAATAAATCTTGAATGTGGTACCCCTTCCGACTTCGCTGTAAACATTAATTGAACCGCCGTGCTGCTGAATAATCCCATGTACCACTGCAAGTCCCAGGCCTGTGCCTTTTCCCACAGCCTTCGTAGTGTAGAAAGGCTCGAAGATTCGCTGCAAAGTAGTTTCGTCCATACCGGCGCCCGTGTCACTAACCGAGACCATGACGTACTCGCCCGGCTGGACATTCGCGTGAGAGGAACAGTAAGATTCATCCAGGAAGGCGTTGCCCGTCTCAATTATCAGCATCCCGCCCTGGGGCATTGCGTCGCTGGCGTTTACCGCAAGATTGATCAGGACTTGTTCTATCTGGGATGGATCGGCACGCACCGTCTTCAGATTTTCCCCGGGAACGAATCTCGTCTGCACCTGTTCTCCCAGCAAGCGCGGCAAAAGCTCAAACAGATCGCCGATCAGTTCGTTCAGATTCATATCCCGCCGCATCAAAATCTGGCGGCGCGCAAACGCGAGAAGCTGCCGGGTAATTTTCGCTGCGCGCTCTGCGAGTTTGTAGATTTTGGTCAGATACCCGTACACAACGCTGTCCTCGCTCGTCTTCTCTGTCGCCAGTTCGGTGAATCCCATGATCCCTCCGAGGACATTGTTGAAATCGTGGGCAATACCGCTTGTGAGCTGGCCGAGACTTTCGAGCTTCTGCGATTGGAAGAGCTGTTCCTCGAGCTTTCTTTTTTCAGTAAGGTCGCGCAAGATACCGTGATAGACGGCAATTTGGCCTTTCTCGTCCAAGACGACATTCGCGGTGTCCAGGACGGTGAGCCTCTGGCCGTCCTTCCTCCTTATCTTCACTTCAAAATCTCTCACTTCACCCTTGGTTGCCAACGTGCGTTCAAAAATAGTCCTGTCGCCCCTGTTTTCATAGAACATCCCGATATCATCCACGTTGAGGACCTCTTCTTTGGAAGAGAACCCGAGTAGTTTCACACCTGCAGGATTTATGTCCAGCATCCTGCCCGAGGGCGTGGAGAGATATATTGCGTCAACCGAGTTCTCAAAGAGATCTCTGTATCTGGTCTCGGATTCACGAAGTTTCTCCTCCGCATTCCTTCTCTCGGTCACATCCTCAAGCGTACCGATTAACGCAGGCCTCCCCCGGAACATGGTCCTTGAACCGAGCGTTTCGAGCTCGATAATCGCACCGTCTTTTCGGATGGCGTGAAAGAAATACTTCCCGGTCTGCGCGTCGCTCTCGAGTCGCTTCCTCATCCTCTCGCGAACCCTATTCCGGTCTTCCGGAACAACTCCAGCAACCAACGACGGCATCGCAGTCAACTCCTCCTGGGTGTAGCCGAATATTCTGGATAATGCCGGGTTGGCATATGCAAACTTTCCATCCTGGATTATATAGACGCCTACAAGCGATGATTCCACGAGGGTTTTGAATTTCTCTTCGCTCTCGCGTATTGCGGCTTCGGCTTTCTTTCGTTCCGTTAAATCCCTGACGGCCAGAAGTATGTGTTTCTTGTCGTCGAGCGTAATGGAGCGGCCGTGCACTTCGACAGGGATGGCGCTCCCGTCCTTGCTCAAATGGAGGGACTCGAAGGTAGTCTCTCCTTCCTGAAAAATCCGGTCGATGCGTATCTTTTCCTCTTCACGGATGGACCCCGGGAGAATTTTGTCCATCTCCTGACCGAGTAGCTCTTCCGGGGCATAAGCCAACTTGTCTGATGCTGCCCGGTTGACTTGCAAGAAAGCCCTTTTCTCGTCCAGGATAAACAGTTCATCCGCAGAATTCTCAAACAGAAGCCTATAGCGATTTTCACTCGCCTTCACTGCCTCCTGAATCTTATTAATCTCTGTCATGTCCAGCAGGACTATTCTCATGCCGACTATCTGTGCGCCCCTGGATATGCGGGTAGCCGACACAATCACGGGCCGTGTCGAGCCATCTTTCCTTATTATCGTATACTGCCGCGGCTCGATCTTCTCCCCTCGCAGAATCGCGCCGAAGCTGTCTATGGCACGCTCGTGTTCGGCAGGTGAAACGAAGTCAAAAAGGTAAGAGCCTTGCTCGAAGTCCCCCTGGTCCGCTGCCATGAAATCAAAGGCGGCATGATTAGCAAATGTTACCTTGCCGAAAATATCCACTTCGATGAGAGGCTGCGGCAGAGAATCGGCCACTTCCATGAACCTTTCCTCTGCAAGCCTAAGTTGATTCTCGGCCGATTTTTGCTCCGTCAGGTCCTGAGAGGCTCCGTACACCTTCACCACCCGGCTATGTTCGGCATCCCAAACAGGGTCCGCATAATCACGCAGCCAAACGACCTCGCCGGAACGGGTCACGAATCTGAACTCCGCCTGGTCCGATGTAGCGGCCAGAATCCGTCTGATATGCTCTGATACCAGTGTTACATCATCTTGATGGGCCAGCCCTTGCCATCCTCCCTTGTCTTCTATTTCGGAAAGCGTATAACCGAACTTCTTCTGGAACGACTCGGATATCCACTCGCTGGCGAGCTTCCCCTCTTCCGTTACATCGAAAACGTACGCGTAATGAGAGATCAATCCGGATATCTTGCGGTACCTATCTTCACTTATTCTCAGCCTGGATTGCTCCTGGGCTATCAATGATCGGAAGGCGACGTTTTCCAGCACCCTCGGGACGCGATGAAGATAAGAGTCTGATTTCAGCACACAGTCGTCGGCTCCGAGTTTGATGGCCTGAACAGCATCTTCTTCATTTACTTCGCTTGCCGCAATTACAATAGGGACTTTCCGATTGCTCGCCCTTCTGACATCTCCGACTATCTTGAACGTCCGCGTTCCTAAGAAGTCATAGTCCAGCAGAAGAAGGTCGGCGCGCTCATGCCTGACGGCTTTCAAAATCAGTTCATCGCTCGGCTCAATAACCTCCACTGTGACAAGGGGTGTGCAGCGAGCCAGGTATTTCTGGATGGAGTCAGTTCCATCTTCCGTGCGTTTTGCGTACAGGACGTGAACCGGCTTAGCCAGATCGCAGACCTTTACATCCGAGTCATCCGGGGAAATCAAATGCCCGGTGATCTCAATCATTACTTCCTTCCACTCATTCTGATAATCTTTCGACTTAACGATGTAGTAATCCGCCCCGGCTTTCAGGGCCCCGATTGTTCTTCTATCCTCGCCACTGCTCACCACTGCCACGACCCTGGTCGGGAGAGCCCCATTACGAATAGAGGCGATAAACCGAATTGCGTCCCCATCCTGGATATCGAGGTCAACAAAAGCGATATCATATGTCGCCCCACCATTGACTTTGGTCTCTGCATCACTGCAAGACTGTACTATGTCAATTACGAACGAGTCCGGATCCGTGCCGAACAGCTGCTGCACAAGCGCTACGTCCCGCTTGCCGCTTTCGACAAACAGAATCCTCGAATAGTCCTTTGGCGTCGGGCACATGCTCTTGATTCGCTCCAGGCCGTGCAGCACGGCCGAATTTGTTTAGGTGCGGATGAATCTCTGAGGATATATGGCTGATGTTGATCGACCATTCGACATGCGGAATATGTGCTTTCATCGGGGGGCTATTGACAAAAACACCTTGCCCGGTGTCAATTCAATTCAACTCACGCCGATTAAGCCGATAGCTAAAACCCAACGAGTCTGAACATTAAACGAATACTTGGCATTGCCGAAATCGCTTACCCTATTCTCTCGTGGTCGCACGACACGTTCACGTTACTATAATCGGATTCCCCAGCTTATTTATTAATTTAAGACCATTTGCTAAACAATCGTAACCTGGAAAGAGCATGCCCACTATCTGAGATTACAAGCACGTCTTGAGGCCCTTCACTTCCAACTTTTCCTTCGTGAATGAAACCGACCAACCGGCTTTGCAAAGCGGCAAACACTCCCAACTATGCCGAAATAACACCTCAATGACAGGGTGGTTAACCAATTTATATAATCTCTCATGTCGAGTACCTTCTCTTGAACAGCGGAACCATCAGAATACCTGCGAGAAACCCTCCGACATGCGCCCACCATGCTATGCCGCCCGAAGTATCGAGCCCAGCTGACTGGATACCGCTGAAAAACTGCATCAGGAACCAGAATCCGATGAACAGAACTGCAGAAATATCGATGATGTCAAATATGAAGAAGATCGGAATAAGAGTGACGATCTTCGCTCTCGGAAACAAGACGAGATAAGCACCGAGAACTCCCGATATGGCCCCGCTGGCTCCTATCGTCGGTATCGAAGAACCAGCGGACAGCGACGCCTGCAACGCCGCCGCCGCCAGGCCGCTAAGCATATAGAAGAAGAAGTACCTCCTGTGTCCGAATCTGTCTTCGACGTTGTCGCCGAATATAAAAAGGAACCACATGTTGCCGATAATGTGGAGCCATCCGCCATGAATAAACATGGACGTAAGAAACGGGAGATATCTCGTGATAGGATGCGTGTGCCGCGCGACCATCTCGAAGTACCTGCTCGGCACAAGGCCGTAATTGATATAGAACTTATCGAGCTGTGGGCCCAGTGACAGCTCATAAAAGAACACAACCGCGTTAGCCGCAATTAGAATGTAGTTGACGATTGGTACGGAATACGAAGGGTTCTTATCTTTCAGGGGGATCATAATGCCCTCTTATCGGACTCGCTCTTCTCGACGCCGACTATTTGATTTTAGATTTTCCCTGATTTATAGAGCCTGTTTAGAACAGTAGCCGGATGAACGGCCTCGATATCCAGCTTTTCGTTTTTGGCACCCGCTCCGATCTGTGCCATACATCCCGGGTTTCCTGTTACGACGACCTCGGCACCGCTGTCTTTGATGTTCTTCATCTTGCGGTCCAGCAATTTCGAGGCGTCCTCGTACCGGACCACGTTATATATTCCTGCGCTGCCGCAGCACCATGTTGCTTCGTTGAGTTCATGGAACTCATTGCCTGAGAGTTCCTTGACGATTGACTTCGGCTCCGCGCTCACTCTCTGCGCGTGTACGAGATGGCATGCCTCGTGGTAAACGGTCGACTTGCATATATGCGCCTCAGGTTTCTTGTAACCCGTCTGGTAAAGGAACTCCGAAAAGTCTTTGACCTTCGAGCTGAATCTCTTTGCCCTTTCGGCAAACTCGGCATCATCGGCGAGAATTTCCCCGTACTGTTTCATGAAGGCCCCGCAGCCGGCCGAATTGATGACGTAATATTCTGCTCCAGACTTCTCGAAGACTTCGATGTTCTTTCGGGCCAGAGCTTTCGGAGTCTCACTGTCGCCGTTGTGGGCATTAAGCGAGCCGCAGCAGACCTGGTCCTGCGGAACGGCGACTCGCCACCCGTTTTCCAGAAGCACGTCGACCGTGTCCCTGTTGACGCCCGCGTAAAAGACATCCATCACACAACCGGTGAGCACCGCGACGGTTCCGCGCGCATTTTCTTTAGGCTCCGCAACTTCGGGAAGTACGTCGATGGCAAATTCCTTCGAGATTCTCGGCAGCAACTTCGCGCGGTTGTACAGCCTTCTGGAAAACAGCCTCAATACCCCGAGAACCACCTTTTCGATTCGACTTGCCTGGTAAAATCGCGTCACCCTTGCGACAAGACGAAGTGCGCCCTTCCTCACCACGATTTTCCTGAGGACAAACCGCTTCAGGTTGAATCCTTTCCTCTGTTCGTCCACGAAGACGCGGGCGGATTCAACCAGTTCGCCGTATTTCACCCCGGCGGGACACGCCGTCTCACATGCCTGGCAATCGAGACAGAAATTCATCTCTTCGACGAATGCATCTGAAAGAGGGATCTTTCCTTCCATCACACTCTTCATCAGCCGTATACGCCCGCGCGGGGAACTCCTCTCAAGCCCGGTCAGCGCATAGGTGGGACACACCGGGAGGCAAAGGCCGCAGTGCATGCATTGGGTGAGCAGATCGTCCGAGATCGCATTCATCAGATATACGCCTCCGAGGGATTACCCATCCTCTTCATGATACTCTCTATTTGTTCGCGGCTTTTCGGCAGCGCTCCTTCGCACCTTGGCATTACTGATATGACTTTGTTCGGATTGAGGATACCGTTGGGATCGAGCATTTGCTTGGTCGTCTCCATCATGAA
>JAJYOS010000306.1 GCA_021796055.1 Bacteroidota bacterium | reverse complement strand
CCGATCTTCAGCAGATGCAGCTCCGGCTGACAGACGCCAAGACGAGCAGTCTCAACGCGCTTATCGATTACGAACTTGCATTAGCCGACCTGAAGCGGAAGACACTCCACGATTTCGAGGAGTAACGGCCTTTCGGAGACACCAGTGAGTTCGACTAGTTTTGAGGCGCCGGCGCCACCTGGTATTGTTCCAATTTCCCGTCGGGCATCTGGTACGTCCACACCCGAAGCGTGCGGGTCTTGAATACGACACGGAACGCGCGCTCGAGCATCCCGCCCCGCTCCGACTGCCCTGTCTGAACAAAAGTTTCAGGCTCGCCCAGCGGGCCGAGGCTCGATTGAAAATCTTTCAGCGCCTGATCACTGAAATAGAAATTCGCGTCCGGCGTGAACAGCGAACGGTCGATCGTTCCCTTCTGCAGGCCGGCAAAGATCTTGCGCGCCTGCTCCGTCCGCGTCTCGGTCTGCGCATCCTGTGTCTTGAATAGGAGATGTGCAATCCTGTTCCCGATGGCGCCGGCCGCGGACGACGCGTCCTGGTTCGTCAGTACGACTACCGCCGCGCTGTCGTCCGGGAAGACCGCGTTGTAGGCCGTGAAGCCCGATACCTCGCCGCTGTGGGATATCATTCGATGGCCGTCCATCATCCCTACTTCCACGCCAAGCCCGTAATGCGTCCCTACTCCATTCTTGAGCAGCACTTCTGTCTCGAGCTGCCTGTAGGACTCCCTGCTGAGTACGCTCTCTTCTATCATCGAAATATCCCATCCGGCAAGATCGCCCGCGGTCATTGCCAGCTCTCCTGCACCTGCCATCCAGCCCGGGCCCTCGTCAGGAGCGATGCGAAGCGGCCCCAGGCCGTACTCCGTATATCCTGCCGGATCTTCGGCTGTCATCTTTCCCTTGTCGAAGTCGACGGCGCTGCTGAGCCCGAGCGGCTTGAGGATGTTCTCGTGCAGGAACTTGAAGAAGGGTTCGCGGGTAATCTTCTCGACAATTTGCGCCGCAATGACGAAGTTCGTGTTGCTGTACTGCCACCTCGTGCCCGGCTGGAAATCGAGCGGCTTCTTCGCCCACCGGTCGAGGATTTCCTGGGGCGGCATCGGCTTCAACATCATCGGCGGTACATAGTCCTGCGGCCAGAAGTCCTGGTAACCGGAGGTATGCGAGAGTATCTCCCTAACCGTGACCTTGTTCGCCTCCGTCAAATCAGGCAGCCACATGGAAATTGGGTCGTTCAGCGAGAGCTTTCCTTCCTGTTCCAGCAGAAGTATGCAGGCGGCCGTGAATTGCTTGCTTATCGAGCCGATTGCATAACGCATGTCCGGTTTCGCAGGCATCGGCGGGTCGAGTCTCGCATAGCCATAAGCCTCGGCATACTCGATCCGCCCGTGCAGGACGACCGCAATGGAAGCGCTTGGTGTTCCGGTTCTCCTGAGTACCTGAGCTGCCACGGTGTCCACTTTTGCTTGAAGTGAGTTCGGCGAAGACATGTCCTGGCCTGATGCAGCCTGAGAACATGAAACAATCAGCGTAAGCCCAAGCAGGATTAGGGACTTCGCGCTCATCTTGACCGATGCAGAATGCGTCATTCTATAACTCATTGTTAACCTCCTCATTATTAAGTGTGCCCCCATGTACGTACGTCAGAAGGTAAAGAGTATAACGGTTCATTGCAGCTCCGGATTTTCCTAACGTTACCCCATTCTCACTGAATTTGCAACAGGATAAGATGCGGAAGATGGCACTAAGACGGCATACAGGTGCGAATGAAAATCGAAGACGGAGTTTACGACGGGCGCGGATGCAGGTACTTCCGTGGCGCAGATTCGCTTGTGACGGATGGAAATACGTCGTGACCTTTCGTTTCTTGCGTCTGCCCGGCTCTTATCAGAACAACCTGTCTCCGATGGTTAACTCTTCCAGTATTTGTTCTTGTGCGTGTTTGCAGTTGGGGCATGACCGACGTCTGTCATTGCAAAGCATCCGGTCGCCGGAGTCGTGCCGGCCTTCGATTCACAAATGCCCCTCCTGAATTCCCGGCGTCGACGCTTGCCGGTACTCCACCCTGTTCTCGCGCCCAGGTTCGGACCAAAGACAATCTCTCGGACTAGATTTTCCCGGAATCCAGATTCACGGTTACCGCAACCACGCCGTTTGCCAATGTGAACTTCTGCGGCTCGCGCGCGCGCGGCTTGACCGCTGACGGCAAATACCGCGGCGACAAGCACAGCCTCCAACAGAAGAGCAACCATCGAGCCTCGGTTAGTCATTCTCGAAACACCCGTCATGATATTCCTCTTGGTTGTGTCTTCGATAACTTGTACCCGAACGGGAAAAGCGGTTTGATGTTATGCTTGCCGAACCGCCTGTAGCCGACAAATACTCCGTCGCTGTAGACCGACAAGCTGTCCTGGTGTTTGTAGGAACCGTAAGCGGAACAGTCCTGCCATTTTACCGGAAACGTGAGAGGAAGTCTCCCTGAGGGGTTATGATTTCCGAGGAGCACGTCTGCAATCGCAGCAAGTGCCAGCCCTGCCAAGCCCGAAATAAAACGCGTAAGTCTAGTTTTCATTACCGCTCCCTTCTCCTCGTTCTGTGGACTAGGTGAGACCCCAATACGTTTCCAACATTTCAATAAAGTGACATGTTCTCCCGACAAAGTCAATTTTGAGGGAGAACCGATTGGGAAATGATGGGAAGGGCTTCGAACTACTGATTGAAGTCGCCGTTTGGGTCTGTCTTTATAACGCCCGACCCCCCTGCAATAAGAAATCCACCATCGGAACAAGCCACAATCACATCTCCCGGAAACGGAGCATTGATAAGCTTCTGCGATCTGAGTGTCCCGGCGCCGTCAAACTCCTGGAAAACGATTGAACCTCCACCATCCCCGCACGAAACCCAATCTCCGTCAGGTAAGACCTGGATCCATGATGCGCTCGAACCATTAGGAAGGTCGCTGGTACCCTGAGCACTCGCAATGTTATTACTCCATTGAGCCGAGCCGTCGACGTTCAATTTCGTCACGTCGTAAAACCAGTTACGATGAAACCAATGCAAGAAAAAGTTACCATCTATACCCTGTTTTCATCCACTACAACGCTCCGAAGTTCGGCAAAGGTTCTCAACTTCTCTCGAAAAACGCCGAATAAGAATGTACACGCTGTTCCCGGCGCGGTCAATTCAGGATCCGCCCTATGTGCCTTGAATTGGCAAGCCGGAGGCAATTAGAACAAGCTCTACCAAGGCAAAATTTCCTGTGGACTGTAAGAATGACTATCCTGGAGTAGGACAGCGGTCTTTCATTTCACGCTCTGTTCGCGATTCGCGCAGATTTGTTTCGGGTTTGCATCTGTTGGCCGTTGATTGCCGCGCCTATTCCCGGCATATCACTTGTTTTCTCTCTGACGGAGGTGTGGATGAGAAGACTCTACTATTTTTCAAGTTCGCATTTAAGTTATCAGCCGCTCGACTGGCGGAAGCTGAGTGCTGCGTTAGCGGGCATTATGATGATCGTGCCCGTCGTCACAGCCTTGCTCGGCTTTTTCGGCGTCGACCTCTTTGGGGTGAGAGAGTTAAGCGCGGCAAGCGTTGCCAATGAGAATTCCGTTTTGAGGGCGCAGCTCGCGTCGCTAAACCTTCAGCTCGATCGCTTCGGCCGATCGATGAAAGCTCTCAGAACGAGTGATGATGAGCTGAGACTGGAGGTAGATATGAAGCCGATCCCGGGCGACATCAGGAAGGTAGCCGTCGGCGGAGTCGAGATAAACGGGGACTACGGGGTATCGTCGAGCGCCAACAAGCTCATCACAGATGTAAAAAATAACCTGCAGGTTCTCAGCAGAGAATCCGCGCTGCAGCAGCAGAGCTATGCCGAGATACTTAAGAGATATAAGAAGAACCAGGTGTTGTTCCGCCACATTCCGGCCATCTCTCCCGTCAGGAACGCGAGGGAGACCGACGGATTCGGGATGAGGATGCATCCGATACTTCACATGATGCTTATGCACGAGGGAATAGATCTCGCCTGCGACGTGGGTACTCACGTGCATGCAACCGGTAACGGTGTCGTGACCTATGTCGGGCCGCGCGGCGGATACGGCAACGCGGTCGTGATTGACAACGGATTCGGTTACTCGACGCTCTTCGCACACCTTTCGAAACCGGTGGTCCATGCGGGACAGAAGGTAAAACGTGGCCAGGTCATCGCACTCAGCGGAGATACCGGACTGTCGACCGGGCCGCATCTCCACTACGAAGTGAGGAAGGACGGCGTACACCTCGACCCGAATCTTTTCTTTTTCAACGGGCCCCAATTTCATACGTCGGTATTTTACGCGACGGTCGTAAACAATTAGTCTGCTCGATGGATAGTCGGAATTCCGGGGGGACCTGCCGCCATCTAGAATTTGCTGCCAAAGCGGCGCATCTTCGTACACCGGTCCGCGCTACCTGACCGAGACGTAACCGCCGGACATCCCGTTCTTCGACAGCACAATCTGCCAGAGCTGATTGCTCCGCGCCCGGAAGGCGCCTGCGTTCGAAAGCAGGAAGTACTTCCACATTCTGAAAAACCGTTCTCCGTACTTTTCGCGCAATGAATCCCAGCGCGCCATGAAGTTGTCGAACCATGCCATCAGCGTATTGTCGTAATAAGCCCCGAAATTGTGCCAGTCTTCCATTACGAAGAGTCCCTCGATCGCCTTCCCCAGCTGCGAGACCGAAGGGAGCATGCCGTTTGGGAAAATGTATTTGTGAGACCAGGCGTCCCCGCTTTTCGCGGAGACCGGATTACCTATTGTATGCAGCAAAAAAATTCCGTCATCCTTCAGGGATCTTTCTGCCACGGCGAAGTATTCACGGTAATTCCTGTATCCCACATGCTCGATCATCCCGACCGATACTATCCTGTCGAACTTCCCGGCGACCTCCCTGTAATCCTGCAGCCTGAACTCGACAGGCAGCCCCCTGCAGAGTTCCCTGCCGAGCGCAACCTGCTCTTTCGAGACGGTCAAACCGACAGTCTCGGCGCCATGCTTCTCTGCAGCGTATTTTCCGAACGCTCCCCATCCACACCCGATATCGAGGACTTTCATGCCTGGCTTGAGGTACAGTTTTCTGCAAATGAGTTCGAGCTTGTTTTCCTGCGCCTCGTCAAGATTCTTCGCGTCTTTCCAGTAGCCGCAGCTGTAATTCATTCGTTTATCGAGCATGTTCCGGAAGAGGTCGTTTCCCAGGTCGTAATGCCGCTCGCCGACGATGAATGCCCTTCGCTTTGCCTGCATGTTTATCAGGAAAAATCCTGCAAGCTTAAGCATGATCCGGTAATTGTGATTCACCTCTTTTCGCAGGTCTGTTCTTAATATTCTGTTTATCATCTCGTCAAGCTTCCCGGCGTCCCACCACCCGTCCATGTAGGATTCGCCGAGGCCAAGCTCGACCTCCGTGGCTACGCGTTTATAGAACCCTCTGTCGTGTACCTGGATATCCCATGGATTGCTCCCCCCGATTTCTATTCCGGCCACAGATAACAGACTTGTGACCAGCGATTCATATCTATCAGATCCCATAGTCACACCTCCGGATCTTCTAAACGATTTTCCTGCAATCACTCGTATGGACCGCCATCAAGTGAAATTATCCCTCAGTCACCGGAAGTGCAACTTCTCGAAGCATGTAAACAGACCGATATGCTTCCCGTCGGCTGTCCAGTACGAACCATGAGATGCCGTCGCCTGGGCACAAAGTTCATGACCTGCCCATTTCTCCGAAGGGAACCCCTGGAGTTTCCCGGCTCAAATTTTCACGAATATCTTTCTTTTGTACATCCAGAGCAGGATGAGGAACCAGAAGAATATATAAGCAATCGCGAAGAAGAGAGAGCCATTCATGTCGCCTGCCCACGAAGCGAATGCCGCCTGGTAAATGAAAGCTTTCAGGTTGACAGCGCCGCTGCCCTGCCCGACCTGCAGCAGCATGATTATGCGTCCGACCAGCCCCGATAGGAAGAACAGCGCGAGCGCATTCATGCCGAACACCACGAACGGCTTGCCGGCTTTCTTGAAATTCTTTATGTCGATCAGGAAATAGCAAGCAGCGAGAAACACAAGGGCCATCCCGCTGGTAAACACGACGTACGACGGCGACCACAGATTCTTGTTTATCGGGAACCACATGTCGAAGATTGTGCCCAGCACCATCGCGGCCAAGCCCGTGACGAACATCCATGACACCTTCTCATAGTCGGATTTTCTTGACTTCAGAAATTCTCCGGTCAATACGCCGGTGAGAGCGGTTGCAATTGCAGGCAATGTCGAAAGAAGTCCCTCAGGATCCCAGAACTTCGACCCCGACCAGATATGGACGGATAGAATAGCCCTGTCGATATAAGCGGACAGATTTCCTGTGTTCGTAAGCACGCCCGCCCCGTAACCCGGGACCGGCACAAGCATCATCAGCAGCCAATAAAGGATCAGGAGTCCGGAGAGAAAAACGGCCTGACCTTTCACCTTAAAATTCAAGAAGATCACCGAGGCAAAGAAATATGCCACCGCAATTCGCTGCAGCACTCCCATTATACGTATCGTCGACAGGTCATAACCGGGGAACCCGTTCAATATCAGTCCGAGAAGGAAGAGCACCAGAGTCCGCCTGAGGATTTTCAGGTATATTTTCCCTTTTGACTGCCCCATCTCAAACCGCTTCGCGAATGCGTAAGCGATCGCGACCCCGACGATGAAAATGAAGAACGGGAAGATCAGGTCCGTCGGCGTCCAGCCGTTCCATTTGGCATGTCCAAGAGCCGGATAAACAAAGCTCCAGTTTCCTGGATTGTTCACTAGGATCATCCCCGCGATTGTGATTCCTCTGAATACGTCGAGCGATACGAGACGCTGCGACTTGACAACAGGTACTTCAGCTTCCGCAGTACGCCGTGAAGTTTCGGTAATCATAAGCCCTCCTGACATAAAGAAGATCGCAAACTTACGAACGGCATGCAAGAATCAGGGACAATCGGGAAGCGAAAACGCGGTCGACCTGTTTGAATCCTGATTTCGAAGAGGCGGGCTATCACGAAATCTCTTCCCTGTGTACCCCGATGATGTCGTTTCTGCCATTGCGAAGAGATGTGGGGCGCGAAGGGTCTACGCTACTGCTAATGCCGTGGTTCACGTCGGACATGGCGAAATCCGAAGGCCGGCGTGTCGGGCATCTTCTGCTGCGTCTTTCTTAGCTTCTCATACGAATTTTCGCCGCGGTGGGTCGAAGTAGCGCGAGCCTCTCGGCGTCTTCAAGTATGCCGATAATGTCGTATTCGTCGATGTACAGCCCCTTGTCCTCAAGTCCCTTCAACACGTGATGGACTCCCTCCCTGAGGATCCTGGAGTCACCCCGCTCCTCCAGTGCCAACATTAACGAGGCTATGGATTCTTTTCCTATCTCAATCAGACCATCGGCGGCAAGCCAAGA
>JAJYOS010000305.1 GCA_021796055.1 Bacteroidota bacterium | reverse complement strand
CTGACCTGATCGTTTCCCGTGCCGGTGCAGCCGTGGGCGAGGGCATCGGCCCCCTCCTTCAGGGCAATCTTCGCCTGATATTTGGCGATTAACGGTCTTGCGATCGAGGTACCGAGGAGATACTTCCTCTCGTATACCGCGTTTGCTTTGATCATCGTAAAAAGAAATTTCTCGACGAATTCTTTCCTGAGATCGAGTATATAGAACTTGTCCGCGCCGGTTTTCTTAGCCTTTTTATCGAGCCCGCGCAGTTCTTCATCGCCCTGGCCTATGTTAGCGGCATATGCAATCACCTGGCATCCATATTTATCCTTCAGGTAAGGAATTATTATAGATGTATCCAATCCTCCCGAGTAGGCGAGGACCACTTTCTTCACTTTCGACAATTCAATTACTCCTGTTTTGGAACTAAAATTTACAAAAACCTGAGTTGATTTAGTATTAAGAGTGAAAAAAAATTAAGGTGAAATTCGTTTTAGATGCTTGACAAAAATGCTTGTTTCAGTTAAACTTAGGTCGATGAAAATATGCAAAGGAGGTAGAAAATGAGAAAATTGCCGGGTGTAATCCTGAGCCTCATTGTAACGTCCATTTTGCTTGCTGGATGTACTAAATATGCGGATCAGAGTCAGATGCAGCAGCTTTCGGACCTGAAGAACGAAATTGCGACATTGCAGCAGCAGATACAGACCGCTGATCAGCAGAAGGCTGATTTACAGAAACAGGTTGCAGACAAGAAGGAACAGATCAAGAAACTTGAAAACGACGAGCAGCTTCTTAATCAGAGACTGCAGTCGCAACAGAATTCCAATTCAAACTGACAAGGAGCCATAGATGAAACGTTTATCCGTTTTGGCAGTTGTCGCGATGTTATTCGCGATTTCCTCTGTGGCTTCCGCACAGCAGGAAAAAATGAAGTACGCGGATTGGCAGGCCGAGATGACATCTTTGACCGCCAAGCGCGACTCATTGAAAAACGTGTTGAGTCAGCTTAACACTGAGATAGCCAACTTGAAGAGCGAATTGGCCAGCCTCGACCAGCAGTACCAGGGACAGTGGAATAAGTATCTTGGAATGCTTGGAACCGACGAGGCGGGTTATAAAGCTTTCGGCCTAGCTCTCCAGAACATGCAGTCCCAGATAAACAATTATATGTCGATGTCCGATCAGGACCTCTGCGCGCAGCGTAAGGATGTTGAAGCGCTGGGAGCCCGGATCGACTCGATGAAGACCAGCAAGTTAGCCCTCGCACAGCAGTATTATAACGAGGTGCAGACGCTGGTTAACGACTATGCTCAGTTGAAGGCCCGCCTGGCTAACTGCTCGACGGCTATGACTTACACGGTCGGTACCTGGGCACGTAACAGAGATTGCCTCTGGAACATTGCCAAGAAGTCCTCGATTTACAACGATCCCTGGAGATGGCCGAAGATCTACATGGCCAACAGGAATCAGATCAAGAATCCTGATTTGATCTACCCGAAGGAAGTGCTGAAGATTCCGGAAAACGCTCCTCTGACTGATAAGGAGAGAGCTGCCGCGCGTGCCTACTATGCAAGAAAGGCGCGCATGCAGAAGATGTCGGCGCAACCCTCGAAGTAAGTAAGTACTAGTACGAAAAGTTCGTTAAGTTTCAATAGCGCTCCCGCCTCGCTTAATAAGCAGACGGGAGCGTTTTGTTTTCCTACTTTTTATTCCTACCGGAAGTGTCAATGGAAATTGTCGAGAAACGGATAAGGATTTCGGGCGTCGACCCGCTTTCACTCCTCGGCATAAATGACTCGAATCTCCAGATTATCTCCGACAGGTTCGACGCAAACATCGTCGTTCGTGGCGACAACATCACCATAAAGGGTGAGGAGGAAGAGACTGCACGCGTCGAAAAGGTTTTCAAGGAACTGATGTACGTTCTCGACAAAACCGGTGTCCTTAGGCCGGATGATGTCGTGACAGTGGTCGAGCTCGTTTCGGGAGAAGCCGATTCGTCAGGCGGAGGCGAAAACGGAACCGCTGGGCAGGATTCAAACAAAGATGTTGTGGTCCTTTCCGCTCGGAACGACCTGATAAAGCCAAAAACTCCCGGCCAGAGACAGCTCGTCAGGGCAGTTCAGAAGAACGACGTTGTATTCGCGGTGGGTCCGGCGGGGACGGGCAAGACCTATCTTGCCGTCGCGATGGCTGTGGCGGCGTTGAGGAATAAAGAAGTGCAGAAGATCGTGCTCACGCGCCCTGCGGTAGAGGCCGGTGAAAGTCTGGGATTTCTTCCGGGTGATTTGAAGGAGAAGGTCATCCCTTACCTTCGTCCGCTTTACGATGCGCTCGACGATATGCTCCCGCAGGATAAGCTGAAGCTGTACGTTGAAAAAAATGTCATCGAGATAGCTCCGCTCGCTTACATGCGAGGAAGGACGCTCTCCAATGCCTTCGTCATTCTCGACGAAGCTCAGAACGCGTCTGCGATGCAGATGAAGATGTTCCTTACGAGGCTTGGCATCAATTCTAAGGCGATTATAACGGGCGACATAACTCAGATTGACTTGCCTCAGAAGAGCCTCAGTGGCCTTGTCGAGATACAGAAAGTACTGAAAAGCGTCGAAGGCATCAGCTTCGTTTACCTTGAGAAGACGGATGTCGTCAGGCACAAACTCGTGAAGGATATCATCGACGCGTACGAAAAATACAACAGCTGGGACGGCAAAGACTAATTCCAAATGAATAAATTGCGGGGGGCGGATTGCGTAGTTTGTCCGAATTCACAGGCACCCGTCGTCGGCGTCTTCTCCCGCATTTGCAAATCCTTTACCGGTCAATTCGGCCCCGATTCGCTTATTGACGACAGAACATTTGGCGGAAGGGCATATTCCTACTCTGTTCGTATTGGAACGACATCCGCTTGTCGGGTCCACCTCTCCAAATAAATCTTAAAAAACAATCCTATGAGCAAGGTCTTGCAATGATAAAAAAGGTCGCGGCAACTATAGTGATGCTTTATTCCCTGAACGCTTTCGCCGGGAATAGAGTGCTTATCGTGTACGAAGGCAAAGATGCCCAGAGCAATCCGGCAAAAGGAGACGCCCTCCAGCTGTACCAGCTCCTCGGCCATTTCGATCTCCGCAAGAAAGTGGTCGCGGCCGACGATTACCGCCCGGGGGAGTGCAACGGTTTCGATTACGTCTTCTTCAATGGGTTCAGTCCTAATTGCCAGCCGCCGGATAAATTTCTCGATGACGCGTTCAATTATAAGGGAACGCTCGTCTGGCTGAATACCGGTATAATTGCGTTCAACGCGCGTCACAATCTAGCGGAAAAGTACGGGTTTATTCCGGAGAGGTATGACTCTACGCTCGGGTTTGACGCGGTAGTCCCAACTGACCGGGATTTCAGGTTCGACAAGGGGGACAACTACCTAACGATGATGACGATAACAAACGGCAGTAAAGTCAAGGTACTTGCGAACGCTTACGCGCCTCATCATGTCGTCTCGCCATATGCCATTCATTCCGGCAATCTTTATCTCTTCGGTGATTCGCCATTCTCGTACATCGGGCCGACAGACAGGTACATCTTCTTTGCCGAGAAGCTCCACGATATTCTTCACCAGGAGCATCCTGAGTTTCACTCGGCAATGATCCGCATAGAAGACGTTGACCCTACCGAGGACCCAAACAGCATTAGAAGGATTACGGATCTGCTATACGGCGAGCACGTCCCGTTCCTGATTGCCGTCGTGCCATTTTATGTCGATCCGGCAAACAACGTCCGTATCTCCCTTTCGGACAAGCCTGATATGGTGGACGCGCTTCGATACGCCGAAGAGCATGGGGCGACCATCGTCATGCACGGAGTCACTCATCAGTATCACGGCGTAACAGATAATGATTATGAATTCTGGGACAGCGCGCTGAACAGGCCTATAGCCAACGATAATGCTGGCTACGTTGAACAGAAGCTTGAGACCGGGGTAGAGGAACTGATGCGAAACGGCGTTTACCCGCTTGCCTGGGAGACGCCCCATTACGGCGCCTCAGATATCGATTACGCCGCGATATCAAAGGTGTTTTCTACTGCGGTCGAGCAACGCACTGTCTTGAACAATCTCGATTACAGTCAGTACTTTCCTTATGTCATTCAAAAAGACTTGTTCGGTGAAAGGATCGTCCCCGAGAATACCGGCTACGTCCCTTATGGCCCGCCTGAAGAGGAGGAGAAGGGAGTCCAGGATATACTCGCGGCAGCCAAGGCTAATCTATACGTTAGAGACGGCTACGCTACAGCGTTCTTCCATCCGTTCATGCCGATTCATCTCCTCAAGGAAATTGTCGAGGGCACCAAAGCGCTCGGCTATACGTACGTCAGTCTGCGCGACAGCAGCAATGTGGTGAGGCTTCCCGATAGGGTCGTTTTGTCAGGCACGGATTCGTTTAAGATTTCAATTGAGGACGAATATCTCAAACAAGTATATCTGAATGAAAAGGGAGAAAGAGCTGAAAGAGAGATAACTCCTAAGAGAGTCACGGAGACGTTCAGGAAGAGCGTCAGTCTGAAAAAAGGTTGGATCTACGCGGCTGAGCCCATAGAGTACAGGGAGAAGGACCTGACCTTGCTGGACAAAGTAATGATAGGAGCCAAGAGTGTTTGGAGAAGTTTTTTTCCAAAAAAGAAGAAGATTACTCCGGCAGTCGCGGGCATACTTTGGGATTCGACTGCGACTGGCGGCGCGAAGCTTGACGAAGAGAGTTTTGCGGCGGCGCTCAGGAGCGTGGGCATACCCACCGACACGCTTACACCGGGTGGCCTCGACAGCCTGAACCCGTATAACCTTCTGATCGTCCCGTACACCGTCGCGGACAATCTTCCTGATTCTCTTTACGAGACACTCGAGAAGTTTGTCTCGTCGGGTGGGAGTTTGGTCACGGATTCGAAGAATCCTCTCGCGGTTGATTTCGGAGTTAAGTTCAGTCAAAACGTCATGCGGCTCGAGAAAGTAAGGGACCGAATGTTTCCTGAACAGCTCCTGAGCTGGGGAAACTTCGAGACTGTCCACCGGATCGATGTCGAGGAAAACGATCAGGTAATCTGCTCGAACGATTTGAACGACGCGCCGGTAGCCATAGCAAGAAACTACGGGCGAGGCAAAATCATCGTGATGAGCGCGCGATTCGACCCCGTGACGGGGGGAGGCTACGCCAGATTCCCGTATTTCATCGAATGGATCAAGAATTATTTCCAGCTTTACCCGACATTGAGACGGGACAACCTCGATATGTTCTTCGATCCGGGGTTAAGGTCAACGTCGCACATAAGCGTCGAATCTCTTGTAAAGGACTGGGCGGCAAAAGGTATTAGGGTGATTCAGGTTGCCGGATGGCACGAATATCCCAAATATACTTACGATTACGACAGGTTGATCAGGTTGTGCCATGCTTATGGAATTGCCGTGTACGCGTGGCTGGAACCACCACAGATAAACAAGAAGTTTTACGATGAGCATCCGCAATGGCACGAGAAGAATTACAAAGGACAGGACGTGCGCCCCGACTGGCGCTATCCCGTCGCGCTTGCCGATCCTGCCTGCTTGCGCGCGGCATCTGACTGGACTTACAAGTTCCTTACCTCCCATGATTGGGACGGGGTGAACATATCCGAGCTCTATTTCGGTGGGGAGGGGGCGCCTGCTGATCCGAAATTGCTTACCCCTTTCGATATGAGCGTGCGCGTCAAGTTCAGGAAGGAATACGGCTTCGATCCCGTCCAACTCTTCCAGCAGAACTCTACGCACTATTACAAGACCTCGCCGCAGGACTGGAAGAGCTTCGTCGACTTCCGCGCTTCTTTGGTAACGAGCCTGACCTCGCATTTCATAGATGTAGCCAGGGACGCCTTCAGCAGCAAACCTGGCGCCCAGATAATACTGACCGCGATGGATCAGAAAACATTCCCGAATCTCCGAACCTCTCTCGGAGTGGATATGAACCAGATTCTTCAACTCCGAAAAAATTATCCTTTCATTTTAAACGTTGAAGACCCGGAGGTAAGCTGGAACTCAGACCCGAGACGTTATGTGACGATAGGGAACACGTACAAGAAATTGCTGGGAGCGGATTCTTCAGATTTGATGATAGACCTGAACATACTGGAATTTCGGCGTTCCAATTACAATGGAGTATTTCCCACGAAGATGCCGACAGGAATCGAGAGCTATCTGCTTGTGAATTCTGCCTTGCAGGCCGCTCCGCGCATAGCTATCTATTGCGAGGCAACGGCATTACCTCAGGACATTGCCGATTTTCCTTACGCGGCTACGCCGCAAGCTAATTTCGAGGCGTCGAACGGCGGTTTCAGCGTCGACGCGCCGTACTCGACATGCATGAGGCTCAGCAATGATGTGGCTGAAGTATCGGTGGACGGCCGGATAGAATATCCTTACCAACCCGGCTGCTTCTCGATCCCAGCGGGGGATCATTTTGTTAAGATTGTCAAAACGGATGTCAACCCGTTTGAAAGCGGACTTATGCATTCACATATAGAAGCGGCGTCGTGTAATATCCTGAGCGAGCGGACATTTCAACGCGGAGTAGAGTTCACTTACTCTTCAATGGGCAGATCCGCTGTTTCTTTCGAGAAGATGCCGTACGCAGTTCTCATAGACGATCATGAAATCCCGTTTGCAGTCTCGCGAGAGGAACAACATTACGGCATCATTCTGCCGCCAGGCCAGCATAAAGCGCTTGTGGTTTTGGAAAGCACTGTATCTTATGGGATCGACATGACGAGCCTGTGGTCATCCGCACTTATAGCGATCTTCGGCTCGATCGCCGGGGGGATTCTGGTACTCCTTTATTTTGTGCTCAAGTTCAGAAGAAGGACAGTCGCGCATGTATGATTTTTTCACGACACTCCTTGGGGCGCTGTTCGTTCTTTCGGTGATATTTATATGGTTCATGATCGCTTACCAGCTCGTCCTGACGATAGCCGGCTTCTTTCACAACTGGGCGTCTGCCAAGGAAAAACTAGCTATCGACAACATGACTCATTTCGAAAGCCCGCGAGTCTGTATCCTCATCCCCGCTCACAACGAAGAGACGGTCATCCAGAGAACCTTGGACGCAATGGTGAAGTTGGATTACCCGGCTGACAAGCTGGAGATCCTAGTCATCAACGATGGCTCTTCGGACAGGACGGGGGAGATAGTCGAGTCGATGTCGAAACAGGACCGAAGGGTTCGATGCTACAACGTGCCCGAAGGCGAAGGGGGTAAGGGGAAATCACGAGCGCTGAACCTTGGCTTGAAGCAAACCGATGCCGAGGTGATAGCTGTTTATGACGCAGACAACCAGCCACTTCCTGACGCGTTGAAATACCTTGTTGCGGAACTTCTCCTGCATCCTGATCTCGGCGCCGTGCTCGGTAACTTCAGAACCATTAACAAAGACAGGACCTGGCTCACTCGTTTCGTCAGCATTGAGACGATGAGTTTTCAGG
>JAJYOS010000304.1 GCA_021796055.1 Bacteroidota bacterium | reverse complement strand
AGCATTGCTCAAACTTTCAAGCTTTTCATGGCCGGGGAATGTGCGTGAACTCGAGAACGTCGTGGAGAAGTTGATGGTCATGTCGAACTCAAATGTTATTCGGCCGGAAGAAATTCTGCTGCCGGGAAACGAGACGAGCGTCGAGACCTGGCCATTCCGTGAGGCCAGAGAGCGTGTCATCCGGAATTTTGAAGTGGATTACCTCAAGAGGATATTAGTTCAGAATAAGTGGAACGTAACCAGGGCCGCACAACAGGCCCACGTCGACCGTAGATCCTTTCAGAGGCTCTTGCGGAAGTATGACCTCGCGAGTGCGGGAATCAATTGATCCCCTGCGGGAAGATTCCCGCGGCTGTAAGTCTCATTTCTCAATCGGTTCCTCCTGATACTCTTTCTCTGCGGCGGTAGATTACCCGCAGCAAAGTCAGTCCCGCGTTAAACATGGCTCAAGAACTTGCGAATTCCGTATCTACCACCGGCATATCGCTTGCTCTGATCAAGGAGAACTAAGGCTACTCGTTGCATTCATGGACCAGGATATCATAAGAAAATTCATTCTCGACTATTTGTCCGAAAAGCCTGATGCTGCCGATTCGCTGAGAGGGATCGCGGAAATGTGGATCAAGCGGCAAGTCGTGGAGGCGGAGCTGGACAATGTTGAAGATGTGTTGAAGTCGCTTGTGGCCGAAGGCATCCTCGGCATTAGATGCCGGGACGGAGAAACTGAAGTCTATGCACTTGCAAAGAAATACAAGAATGAGCTCAGAAACATTTCGATCTCAAGCTGACGAAGATCGAAAATATTTCCACTACAGGAAGTAGATATGGCCTGGATTTGCGGCTGTTTTTCCAGGTGTCGGATACGCGGTTCAATTCAAACAAGAAGAAGGGAGTTCAAGAATGTCTGAAAAGATTACCGTGTCGGTAAGTGTGAACATCACAAATGGACCTACTCAAGCCATCAACCAAACAGTCACTGTTGATGCCTACGATAAGTTTGATTTGAAAGTACCGGACGGGACTACCGCGATGAATGTGGATCTGCAGCCTGGTAGTGCAGATAAGGTACACTTCATCCTTGTCGTCTCTGACCAGTACGCTGAGAATCTGTCCTACAAGGTCAATGGGGGGACTGATTCATATATCCTGAATGGACCCCATGTGCTGATTGGAACGGGCGCCGTTAGCATGCTGACTGAGGCACCTACAGGTCTCGTTTTTGCCAACAGCTCAGGAAAGGACGCACAGGTTCGAATCATCGTCGGTCGCAACGCAACGTAGTATCATTAAACTGGAGAGGAGTCAGAATATGGCTACATACACGTATCCGGGTGTCTACATCGAAGAAATCCCCAGCGGCGTGCATACAATAACCGGGGTTGCTACGTCGATCACCGCATTCATCGGAAGGGCCAGAAAGGGAAAACTGGATGATCCCGTCCTGGTTCAGAGTTACTCCGATTACGAGCGTGAGTTTGGTGGACTCTGGGAAAACAGCACAATGAGTTTCGCCGTGCAGCAATACTTTGCTCATGGCGGTAAAGATGCGCTGATCGTTCGCGTCAGCAACGGCGCCCTGAGTGCTACGATCAGTCTCCCGACTGCGTCTAGCACGCTGGTTCTTCGGGCAGCGAATGAGGGTGACTGGGGAGAAAGTCTGCAGGCATCGGTCGATTATGATACCAAAGATCCGGTGACTCTTTTCAATCTGAAAGTCCAGGAACTCGGCTCTCCCGGCTCTACCGAGGTCGTCTCCGAAGAGATGTTCCGCAATCTTTCGATGGATTCGACATCCGCAACTTTCATCACGAAGATCCTTGAGCAGAGTTCAAAACTTGTTCGTGTGGCCACGATTACCACAGACCGACCATCGGTGACGACCGGGTATGTCGCCGCGGCTGCTGATGGCGATGATGGCACAGATATTTCTGACTCGCAGCTTACCGCCTCGACCCTGAAAACAAACCGAAGAGGTATCTATGCTCTGGACAAGGCCGATCTGTTCAATCTACTCTGCATCCCGCCGCTGAACAGGACGACAGATGTCGACAGCGGAACCACTCTTGTGAATGCAGCACAGTATTGCAAAGACAGAAGAGCGATGTTGATAATAGATCCGCCGGCGTCATGGACGGATGTCTCAACTGCCAGCAGCGGAGTCAACGCATTGCGCAGCGCCATTGGGACCGACTATTGCACTAACGCCGCGGTTTATTTTCCGAGAATCAAGATGGCAAATGGTGCAAAGTCAAACCTGGTCGAAGAGTTCACTCCATGCGGTGCAGTGGCAGGCATCTACGCTCGTGTGGATGCGCAGCGAGGGGTCTGGAAAGCTCCAGCAGGCCAGGAGGCGTCTCTTTCGGGGGTGACAGGGTTTACTTACAAGCTGAACGATCCGCAGAACGGAACGCTCAATCCGCTTGGGTTGAACTGTCTGCGCGCATTTCCCGTCTACGGAAATATTGTGTGGGGAGCACGGACATTGGCAGGTGCCGATCAGCTTGGATCCGAATGGAAGTATATTCCGGTCAGGCGCATCGCGCTATTCATAGAAGAGAGTCTGTATCGTGGTACAAAGTGGGTCGTCTTTGAACCGAACGACGAGCCGCTGTGGGCGCAGATCAGGCTGAACGTCGGCGCTTTTATGCATGATCTGTTCGCACAAGGTGCATTCCAGGGTACGAAGCCGAGCGACGCATATTTTGTCAAATGCGACAAAGAGACCACAACCCAGAATGATATCGATAAAGGTATCGTCAACATTCTTGTCGGTTTTGCTCCCTTGAAGCCGGCGGAATTTGTGATAATTAAAATTCAACAGATGGCCGGAAACATACAGGTGTAAAAGGAGAATGAAATGGCGGAATTCAGCGTAAACGCACAGAGGTTCGACCCATATAAGAATTTCAAATTCCGTGTGAGGTGGGACGGAAGGTACGTTGCCGGAGTGAGCAAGGTTAGCTCGTTGAAGCGGACAACCGATCCGATTGAACACCGCAGCGGGGGCGATCCCAGTACGGTCCGAAAGTCGCCCGGGCAAACGAAGTATGAAGCCATTACACTAGAACGCGGCGTCACTCATGACGCAGAGTTTGAGAAGTGGGCAAATAAAGTTTGGAACTTCGGCTCCGGGATGGGCTCTGAAGTATCTCTGAAAGACTTTCGGAAGAATATCACGATCGAAGTCTACAACGAAGCCGGTCAGGTCGCAGTTGCGTACAACGTCTATCGCTGCTGGGTTTCGGAATACCAGGCACTTCCTGATCTCGATGCGAGCGGCAAGGCGGTAGCAATTCAACATATCAAACTGGAGAACGAAGGTTGGGAACGAGACTATAGTGTGACGGAACCGACCGAACCGACTTTCACCGAGCCTTCTTAAGCGCGAGGTGCTTCTGTGCATGCCCTGACTCCAACCGGACTCCTGAAAGTTTGGGAGCAAGGCGAAGGTCAGCACCCTATCGACAGGGCGCTGACACTGCTTGCCGTTGCTTGTCCCGAAAAGAATCTTTCGGATCTGGCTCATTTGAACATCGGTCAACGCGACACACTCCTCTTCAGATTCCGACAACTCAATTTCGGATCGCGCATGGATTCATATGCGGAATGTCCGAAGTGCGGAGCTGAATTGGAGTCATCAATGGACATTGAGAAACTCTTGAGTTCACAAACCTCGGCGGATGCTGGCGAACGTTCCGCGGCATTCGACGGCTTTGTCATCCGGTACCATTTGCCAAATAGCATCGATCTCGCGGAGTGTTTCAAATCCGGAATTCCCAGCAGCCTCTCGTTACTTGAGAATTGCGTGTCCGGGGTGACGGGCGAAGTCGAATCCAAAAGTGTTAGAGAACTGCCGCAGGAAGTCACTTCTTCTCTCGTATCCCTGATGTCTGAACAAGACCCTTTCTCCGATGTGAAGATATCTATGCAGTGCAATCAGTGCGGTCATCAGTTCTCAGCGCTTTTGGATATCCTGTCATTCGTCTGGAAAGAACTAACACAGAAAGTAGGCCGCCTGCTGCAGGAGGTCTATATCCTGGCGGTGAACTTCGGGTGGAGTGAAAGAGACATCCTCTCGATGAATTCATCACGACGGAAAATCTATTTGGATATGGTGGCATGATGGCCGATTACCTCGACAGGCTGATTCAACGAACCGGCGGTCGCGCGTCAACGATTAAACCACTGATCAGATCTTCCTTCGGTACGTTGCCTCTACAAAAACAGTTTTCGGATCAGCCCGGTGAAACATTTGTTCGGAACCGGTCTATGGTCCGCTCTGCCAAATCTGAGATAGCCAAACCCGCGCAGACTGAAAAGGAAGTGGCTGACGGCCGAAATGAAGTAGGTGAAATGGCGGAGCCCGGTAGGACAAGCCGCACTGACGAAGTCAGGTCGCCACTTGCTGCGAAGCTGTCTGCGGATGTTTCGATTCCAAAAGCCGATGGAGAAATCGAAAAGAAGTGGGAACTATCCCGGGCTGTTGATGAGAAAAGCGCATCCCAAAAAGTGGAAGAAAGCTCTGAGAGCGCTGTCGGGGAGACACACCGGGAGATCGGAAACGGTCCGGGGAGAAGGGAAGGCTGCCATAAGTTCAATCCAAACATTGAACTTGTTGGTAGGACAAGTGAACAGAACTTTCCAGCCACAGAACCGAAGCACTCGGGTCTGCACCCTCACGGGAGAAATATGACCCTTGGTGATGGCACCGGGAGTGAAAATGGTAGGATCAGTCCGCCCGATGCCAATGAATCTATTTATCCGCCGACAACCGAACCCGACATGGTGGAACATCTCACGTCTGGTGAGGTGGAAACGCTCGATGTCGAGCCAATCAAAGAGATACCAGAATTTCGGATGAGCAGTCTGGTTAGCGGGCTTGAACATTACCCGGAAACGCAGGCTCGGGCAGAAGGACCGGTACCCTTGATCAATAGACATAGCCCAGACAAATCCGGCAGCTTCCCCGGATCAACCATCCGCGTAAGTATCGGTCGTGTAGAAGTCAGGGCTGTACATCAACCCGAAAGTCCGAAACAGGTTCCGCAGTCTGTGGCAGCTCCGAGGACGCCTGCCATCACGCTTGACGATTATCTCAAACGCCGTGGTGAGGACCATCGATGAGCAATTACCTTGCGATAGCGGCTGTAACGTCGACATTCGGGCAGTGGCTTCTCGAAAAAGCCGCATGTGTTCTCAGCGGTGCCAAGGTAACTTTCGGGCGTCCCAAGGAAGGAACTCCCAAGGGGATCAATATTTTCCTGTACGAGGTTGCGTACAATACAGACCACCGCAACGATGATTTTCCTACGCGTCGATCCGGAGATGCGACGTTCTCAAATTGTCCGCAGGCTGCGCTCGATTTGTATTACCTCCTGACTTTCTATGGTGCCGAGAAAGACCTTGAGCCTCAAATTCTGCTGGGAAGCACGATCAGTACTCTTCACTCTCAGCCTGTTATTACCAGCGAAATGTTACGACGGGAAATTGCAAGGCGTGTCGATGTCGACGCAAACGACAGCCTCGCGAAATATGAAGTCTCCGGCCAGGTTCAGAGTATCGCGTTCACTCCTTTATCATTCAACGCGGAAGAATTCTCGAAACTGTGGTCGGTCCTGCCTCATACTCCATACACGCTTTCTGTGGTTTACAAAGCCTCGGTAGTCTTCGTCGAGGTCGAAGTTACTCCGCAGAAGGCATTGCCGGTGTTGCGCCCCGATTCTTACGTGCTCCCATTCCGTCCTCCGGTAATCGAAAAGATAGTCTCAGCAGACGGAGAAGGCGCACCGGTTCTTCACGACAGTCGAATAAATATTATCGGCAGTCGGCTTAAGGGGAATCCGACGAAAGTGAGCATTGGTGACGTTGAGGGAGATCTCGATCCGACTGATACGCTGAACACGGTTACCGACACGGAAATTGGGCTGTCGCTTGGCTCTCCTCTGTTCGCAGGCCGGCACTTGCGCGCAGGAATTCAGGGAGTCCGTGTATTGCAGCCGGTGCTGATGGGCGAACCGAGAATGGAGCACCGCGGGTTCGAATCCAACATAAAGCCTCTTGTCCTTTGCCCGACCATAACCAATGCGACCGTCGGCAGCGAGATCTTGACAATCGGGATTGTACCGAGCGTCGGCAAGAGGCAGAAGGTTACGGCGCTTTTGAATGAGTTTGAATATTCATCCGGGACCCCGCATGCCTACTCCATCAACGCACCGGACAACAATGGAATCACGGACGAAACTGTAACCGAGACCGATTCGATAACATTCTCGATAAGCGGTGTCACGCCGGGTGATTATCTTCTGCGTATTCAGGTGGATGGAGCGGAGAGCCAGTTGGAAGTGAGTCCCGATCCGACCGATCCCAAATATAACGGTCCGCTGGTGAGCATACCATGATTTCACAGCAAGGATCGAATTACGTGGAGCTTAACCAGCGATATCTTCTCGCGGAGGTGAACCGGGTAAAGAAATTGGTGGAGCAGTCCGTCGACCGCCATAATGAACGGACCGGGCATGTCGACGTACAGTCAGAGCACGATCACGAGCTGGAAAAGCTGCGGGATATGATGGATGCTCCTCCGTATCTTGATATTCTCTGCTGCATCTTCGGGTTGTCACGATTTGAGCGTGATCTGATATTGCTTTGTGCCGGGATTGAACTTGATTCGGCCTTCGTAAGTCTGGTTGAGAAATCAGTCAGATCTTATGCGAACTTCAGTCTGGCTCTTGCCTCGCTTTCGGAGCCTCATTGGAGCGCTCTTTCGCCCGCGTCTCCCTTGCGATATTGGCGATTGATTGAACTCCTGGATCCTCGGAGTCTGACAGATAGTCAACTCAGGATTGACGAATGCGTGCTCCACTATCTCACGGGGTTGGGATATTTTGATGAAAGACTAAGCGGATACATCAGGCCGGCGCCTTTGCGAGGACATCTGGTGCCGTCTCACCGCAAGATAGTTGAGAAAGCAGCGGCCACCGGAAATCTCAACGTCGATGGTGAAGAGAGGCAGTTGCTTCAATTCTATGGCACCGGTGGCTCATCTCAATTAGCCATCGCATCATCTTTATGCGACGCACTTGGTCTCAATCTCATGATGATGGGTGCCTCGACGATTCCGCGTGACCGG
This sequence comes from Bacteroidota bacterium, assembly GCA_021796055.1. Next base: position 360 of record JAJYOS010000304.1, on the reverse strand, counting down.
CGCGAATCGGATGCGCTCAGCCGCCTTTTGGATCGTCAGGCTAAGCTCACACGAGGCGCACTTCTATTGGAATTGCCCGATGCCCGAAGCGAGGATCGGGAGGTCCAGGAGGCTGTTTCAAGATTTGTATCCAATACACACACGTTACTGATTCTGACGGGACGCGAACGCAGTATCTTTCCTGGACGAGCGTCATTTTCATTTGAAGTCCGGAAGCCATCTGCAGAAGAGCAGCTGGCGTACTGGAAGAATTGCCTGCATGGGGAGGTTATGTCGGACGCGGAGCTGGGGGGCATTGTTTCCCAATTCAATCTTGATACAGGATCAATCAACTCTGCAAGGGCACCGATAGCCTCCGGA
>JAJYOS010000303.1 GCA_021796055.1 Bacteroidota bacterium | reverse complement strand
CCAGTTATAAAACATGATGGTACTCTCTCCGGAACAATCTCTTACGGGGAAATCAGGCAAGTTATGATGGACGATACCGTTAAAGAACTTTTGAATATTCTGGTCGTAAAAGATATTCTTAATCCCACTAATCTTAGCGTTCTTGAAGATGACGATCTTTCGTCGGCGATGAAGCTGATGCTTGATGCCGGTGTTCCATCTGTTCCGGTGGTGAGGGAAGGGAATCAGCTTGTCGGCATGTTATTCCTGAACGATGCGACTCAAGCATATGAAAAGAAATTACTTTTGAGCGAGGTGGCGTCATAATGATATCAAATGCAGAAATAAAACATCTTGCCGAACTGAAAGAGCGAAGCGGCAGAATAGGCCAAAAGAGATTCTTTATAGAAGGGAAACGCAGTATCGAGGAAGCTCTTGCCGCAAATGCTGATATAAAACAGATAATTGTAAACCTTGCAACGAATTCTCAGAAATTCGCCGAGATATATTCCGGAGCAGAGGAAAGAGGGATCAGAATCGAAGAGATCCCGGCGGAGAAATTCAACAAATTATCATCCACTGAAACAAGCCAAGGAATAATTGCGGTCGCGGAAGTTCATGAGACTACTTTTGAGGATTTGATATCAGATCTACGCACAAAAAGGAAAGCAATCGTATTAATTTTTGATCGGATATCCGACCCGGGCAATCTGGGAACGATTCTCAGATCTGCCGCTTGGTTTGGAGTTGACGCTGTCTTGATTGCCAAAGGAAGCGTGGACGTTTATAATCCGAAGGTTGTCAGGTCTGCGATGGCGGCGATCGCGGGATTGAACTTCCTCCAGGAAGTAACCCTTGTTGACGAAATGCCGACATTAAAGAAACTTGGGTTTACTCTGATTGCCTCAACACAAAACGGAAATGTCGGTTATACTGAATATGAATTTCCGAAGAAAGCGGCTCTGGTATTTGGCTCAGAGGCAACTGGGATAACACAGAAAGTTGCGGCGCATTGCGACGAGAGCATCTTTATACCTCGAGTTGGAAAGATGGAATCACTTAACGTTGCTGTAGCGACTTCGATAGTTTTAGCAGAGGTGGTAAGGCAGAGATCAGCTTCGGGGCAGCACTCCTAAGCCCGGCTCATCGTTCAGTAGAAGTTTTCCGTCTATATTTTCCGCGCCAACAAACGGGTCGTTATTTATCAAGACGTTTCCATCGAGATCGGTCCAATCAGTCAGCGGTGAGATTTGGACCGCGGAAGTTATTCCAATAGATGATTCAATCATGCACCCGGTCATAATTTTCATCTTGTGTGCGCGAGCCGCATAGATCAATTTCCTTGATTTCGTTAAACCACCAATCTTTTGAACTTTGACATTGATTCCGTCGTAAGCCGTTGCGACCTCTGCAATATCATAGAGAGACTCGATTGCCTCATCAGCAATAATCGGCATTTTGACTCGTTCATGCAGCCATCTAATATCATCTATTTGACTCGCTGGCATCGGCTGCTCGATGAACTCCACGTTCTGCGTTGCCAGCCAATTTATTCGCTCAAGCGCTTCTTCTTTTGATTTCCATCCTTCGTTTGCATCAACTCGCAAAGGCTTATTAGTAACGCTTCTGACAGCTTTGATTATCTCTTCATCATTTGGCAAACCAACTTTTATTTTCAAAATCGGATAGTTAGCAGCCTCGCGAACTTTCTGCTCAATAACATCAGGTGTATCAATGCCGATCGTGAAAGTGGAAATTGGAGTTTTGCTTTTATCAACTCCAAAAAATTTGTAAAGTGGAATACCGAGCTTCTTTCCAATCCAGTCATGCATCGCAATGTCAACCGCAGCTTTAGCGCTCGTGTTTCCCGGCGCAATCGAATCGAGGTAATCGTTAATGTCTTCCAGTTTGAAAGGATCGGACAATTTCGCGATATCGACTTTTTTAAAGAAAGCCTCGACTGTATTGGGGGCTTCGTTGTACCGCGCGTTTGGCGAAGCTTCGCCATACGCAGTGATGCCATCCTTTTCGAATTTCATCAGCATAACCGGAACAGAGTCCCGTGAACTCCGGGAGATCGTAAAAGTGTGCTTTAGTTTCAAGTCATAACGCCAATATTCAAAATTCATTTTCCCTTTGCCTTTGCTTGATATTGAGCCGAGTGAAAAAACCGGATTAACCTTCGCCATAGCGACAGACGCTCCAGCAAGATACATAAACTTTCTGCGTTCCACGGCACATTCCTTAGTTATTTTTTAGAATTCTCTTTGCTCGCACGAATCGATTCAGGTCATACTCGTCGAAGATGCTGGAATCAGCTTTGAAGAAGCTGCTGATTCTAACCATCCCACTCGATTGGATGAACTGTCCATTACCCAGGTAGATTCCGACGTGAACAATCTTTTCAGGTCTTCCATTAATAGCTTTTTCTCCGAAGAAAAGCAAATCTCCGGGTTTCAGATTTCCGAAATTTTTACCCGGATCAACATCCTCACCGAGAAAAACCTGCTGACTTGCATCGCGCGGCAAATCAATTCCATTCATTCTAAAGACGGTTTTTGTGAATCCTGAGCAATCAAAGCCTTTCACGGATGTTCCTCCCCATAGGTACGGGAAGCCGATGAATTCTTTTGCGATCTTTTCAATTCCAACGGCAGTTGGATGGTGTGCCGCAAAGTATATATCGGCATATTCAACATCCGACTGATGGACATATCCGGTTCTCCCGTCAGGTAATTTGACTTGGTAAAAGTCACCTTCCTTGGCAACCGGAACGAGTAAATCAGCCATTACGACATCTGACACTGTGCTACCGTTATCGACACTCGAGCGAATGGCCCCGAAGGTACGAGTTACAAGTAGTTTTCTGGTTTTATCATATTCAGCCATATGGGCTGAGTCAACACGGCAAATAGAAATAGGATCAACCCAGCCGAGATAGTTGTCTTCAGATTTTATCAACAGCCGGCCGCCTTGCTTCTTGAGCACCTTCACTGAGTGACCAAGCAAAACTTGGTTTACCATCTCAGCGGAAGAATGCGGTGTGGAGCGCATGTTAGCAACACTAATGTCAACGATGCCATCGATTTTCGTGCCCAAGTTTGCACTCGGAAGAAGTTCGACTGAATCTACAATGGGTAATCCGGTAGTGTTTCTTATTACATCCAGAAGCGATTGCTTTGCTTTTGGCTGATCCATTTCACCAGCAAGGATGATTCTTCCATTTTCTTCTCTCACCGAAACATCGAAGACTGCCGTACGTTTGTCCGGTGCATACGCGGCTCGCAATGAATCAATGAAATGGTTAATCTGTGACACGTTCACAGAATTGGATTCGCATCCAGCCATAAATAGCGCTAAAAGGACAACCTTCGGAATCTTCATTTTAACACGACCTTTTTTGAAGACAAATTATCAAAGAATCATGCTTAAGGCAACGGGAAAGTTCGGATTGATGGTAAAGCGTGTCAAGGTCCCGCTGTAGGTCGAACTGCCCATGGATTTACACTTTACGAAAAAATCAGAGAAGGTCTTGGATAAGAATTCGAAGATATACATCGCATGCCATACCTGATTGGTCGACTCTGTGATTTTCCGTCGGCTGTAAAATGATGGATGTGCAAATCTAATTTGCAGACGGAGCAACGAGTTTATCTCGAAGACCGGGCCTAAATAGAGAAATTTTTCGATGAAGTACGTCCTGAATATGTTTTCCTTGCTGTGCCTCTAATTGTTATTCGTTGGTGAACAATTTTAGCCACCCGGCTAATATTCTTCCAACCTGCAAGCCAATTTCTTCAAAACACATCACATACGGATTTCTATACGGCATACTAATTGCACGTCAATGAGCGTGAAAACATTTTTTGTCAAAGCGTTGGAATAAATTCCTCTAAAGCCGATAAACATTAGCAAAGGAGTAATTGATATGAGCACTGTTCTCAACAGAAGTGCTATTCCCGGTTTCAAAGATCTGTCCATTAGTGAAATACTGTCGAATTTGCCGTGTGTGAAAGAAGAGTTTAGAAACCAAGAGTGGTTCACTGCAGAAAGCTATTATCCAATCTATGAAACTATCGCTCGCTCTCTGCAACCCCAGTCGGTTATTGAAATCGGAGCGCTTCAGGGATTCAGTTTGATTTCCATGTTGAAGGGAGGAGCGGCTATTGCCAAGTTGCTCTGGGTTGACAATGAGGCGTACATTGAAGGTTCAAATCTAATGTGTGAGCAAAATATTCGATGGTATCTTAGAGAAATAGGAAGGGACAGACGAACAGTTGATATTCACCGCTACCGCAGCCGCTACGATCTATTAAAGCTGATGCAGAGGGAACAACGCTATGACCTCATTCATATCGATGGAGAACATACGTTCGAAGGAAAGCTGCAGGACCTATTGATATGCACTCAGCTCAAGCCTCAATATCTGATGCTCGATGACTATAACCATCTCCAAGAGGTACGGCGAGCCGTGCAGTACTGGGCTAGATCAACCGGCTCCGAATATTTCATCATCGATACTTATAGGGGACTCGCTTTCTTTGATTTCTCAAAAGCGAGGAACGCCCGGGAAATACTTGCGAGCAGCGGACTGACCATAAAGGAAGCAGATCAAAAGGCGATCTCCGTGGGTTATGACGCGACTGAAACTGCTGTAGGGAATACCACCTGTTGGTGTGGTGGAGAACTGACTGAGTCTGTGAATCGATTCTATCTCCAATGTGTCGATTGTGACACGCTGGTTCTCGCCAATGAGCCGGATAAAGAGACGCTTCGCAATTTCTACAGTGCGGATGGATACTGGCATGATTATGTACAGAATCAGATGGGCTTTCAGCCAATTGAACAGAGAGCATTTGACGACTTCGGTGATAGGATCCCTCTGTGGTATAATTTATTAAAAAACTATACCTCACGTCTAACGAGCGTCCTTGAAATAGGATGTTCACATGGCGGGTTTTTGCACTATTGCAGGATTAGAGATGGGGCTAATGTTGTTGGTGTCGAAGTGGATGAAAATACCTGCGTGTTGGCACGAAAAAGATTTAACCTACCATATGTTACTAGCGGCTTATTTCCTGATGTTGACATGCCCGTCGAACATTTTGATGCCATAACAGGTTTCGACGTCATCGAACATTTTGCCGATCCCGTTCGAGCCCTTAAGAGTGTCGGCAATCTTTTGAACGACGACGGTGTATTTTTGTTTCAAACGCCATGTTATCGTGGAGAAGGAGAGAAGTGGGAACAGTTCAAACCGCCGGAGCACATATTTTTATTTAACGAAAAGAGCATCGTCAAGTTAATTGAAACTGTTGGATTGGAAGTGATTGATATTTTGCCCGGCTATAACCCAGATGATATGTTTGTAATCGGCCGTCGAAAGCTTCCGGATAGAAATCATTCAAATCTCCATTCCGAAGGTTTGAAAAATGTAAATAAGAATGGGGCGTCAAAGAAAATGTTTGAGTCCGATGAAGCCCGAGCATCGGCTGAAGAATTGGAGCAAATAAGAACACTGCGCGATTCCGGCATGTTGAATGAGGCGAGTTTAGAAGCGGCACGGCTCTCCGTAGAGCATCCCAATGACGACGTCTTGCTTAACCTTCAGGCCGAATTGAAGCTCCAGCTTGGCAAATCAGCAGTCGCCGAAGCGACACTCTTGAATATACTTGCAAACAATCCTGATAACGTGGATGCTCTCAATAACCTCGCAGTTCTCGACATTCTTCGGGGAGATTTTGATTCTTCCATCGAGATTCTAAACAGAATATTAAGCAATAATCCAGAAAACAATATTGCAAGTCAGAACATGAGATATGTAATGGAGAGAGTTGCACCATCTTCATCTGCCTTGAGAGATGTTGATATAGCCAATCAACTTGCTCATGCAAAAGATGTTATTCTAAAATTTTTGGAAACCAATGGGAGTGATACAACGGCTCTTAACAGGCTTGCAGAGATTTATATTTTTGAAAAAGATTTTTTTGTGGCAAGGAAAACTATCGGTTCTGTGTTGAGGACTGACCCTGCAAACCGGGAAGCAAAATCTAACATCGTTCGTTTGGGGGAACAGACGGTTCAACGTGAGCTGAAAGCTCTAAGGAAATCAATATTAGGTTGAGGAGATAGATAGATGGGAGATAGAATAATTGCCGTTGGACTTATAGAACACATGGGGGATATCGTCGCCTGTGAACCGGTGGCTAGGTATTTGAGAGAGAAATACCCTGAAGACCACATTGTATGGTGCGTAAGGGAACCATATAGGGAGCTAATCGACACAAATCCCTATATCGATGAAACGATTATTGTGAATTGCCTTACTGAGTGGGTATTTATGTCCCAAGGGGGGGTATTTGACGAAGTAATCGATCTGCATATAAACCGCCGTGTGTGTCCTGATTGCGGTTTGCCTGTGGAGAAAACAAAAGGGAATTCTAATGTAGATGAGGCAAGATATTTTGATTATGGTAGTCTTCTGACAGCATTTTCGCAAGGGGCTGGGCTCCCACCACTGGATATGCCACCAAAGATTTACATCCCTGAAAGGTCTATCAAGAAGCAGTTTGCCGTTAAACCAATAGTGCCAATAGCAAAACCCTTCAATTCCGTACTCACGTGCTAACGCGGCTTGTTCCACTCGGGTTTCAGGCACTCGTAGATCATAGAACCCAAGGTCTGCAGGCAAATGGGGTTGGTAATGGCTTGGGAAAAGTGGTTTCGCCTTTACAACATTGGCCCATTCGGTAAAACCCTTTCCCCACCATTTATCATTTTCCGGAATAGGATGAAATTGCGGTAAATAAAAAGCTATTAGCCTTGCCGATTTTTCTTCAGGTTCCTTTATTTGTAAACGGATGAGAGCATCATCATGCACTCTCATTGTATCAACATTGGAAGTGAGATATCCGGCGACAGGTTTGAATACTTTTTCGACCGGGATGTTTGAGGGCGGACCATCTTCGTAAATTAGATCTGCGTTTTTCCCGGTTCCATAATCATCCGTATAAGGGTTATAATGCCTGAAATTTCTGTAATGCCCTAACAAAATTGCGCCGTGGGTTCCAACAGCATTCGCTAAATGCGCGGGCCCGCTATCCACCCCAATAAAAATTGAGGCCCTTCTAATTACCTCTGCCGTCTCTAAAATCGAAAGTTGACCGCTAAGATCGATATAGTTCTTGATCCCAAAATTGTTCAGTAGTCCTTTAGTACCCACCTCGACAACGCACACGTTCAATTCATTTGTCACCCTTTCGACCAGCTCCATCCACTTTTGTGGCAGCCAATCTTTACTCGTCTCATTCGAGGTTGTGTGTACTACGACAAATTTCTCTGTAGGTACAAGTTGAAGCGCGTCGATCTTCTTGGCAACACTTTCCGGGATGTAAATCTTTGGTGGCATATCCAGTGGTGGGAGCCCAGCCCCTTGCGAAAATGCTGTCAGAAGACTACCATAATCAAAATATCTTGCCTCATCTACATTAGAATTCCCTTTTGTTTTCTCC
>JAJYOS010000302.1 GCA_021796055.1 Bacteroidota bacterium | reverse complement strand
ACAGAATGTACTTGATGTACCGCAGCACAAAGCCGATGGCTTCAAGTCACCGGGAAATATTTCGAAACCTTGTGTTTGCGGATTTTGCCGAAACCACACGCGCACTGATACCGGGAGTGACGAAATCGATGACACTATCGGGAAACCGGTTTCGGCCGGCTCTATCTTTCACAGAGTCGTCAAGAAAATTCATTGAAGCGTTGACGTTGCTTGATTACGCCTGTAGTCCTAACCGCAATAATATTCGCAAATGAGAAACCGAGAGGGCTTGGAGAGACTATTCTCTTCAGAAAAACTAACAACGAGGAAAATAGCTTTAAAAAGAAAACAAAGGATGCGCAAAGATGCACTTGCTAAAAAAGATCGCTGTCCAGCTCTCCTTGGTCCTATTGGTATCGGCCGCTCTTTTCGGCACACCCGAGGCTTTGGAGTCCAATGCCACACCGCTGCAATCATTATTTATGATAAAACAAATCTTGCCCCAGGCGACAACCGTCGGACTGATGTATAAACAGTCAGCCGACAACAATGGGGATCTGCTGAACCAGGTCAAGAGGGCTTCCGCCTCCTTTGGAGTGAAGATCGTTCTGGCAGACGTCGAAGCGCTTCCCGATGTAGCGGCCCAATTCCGCGACCTCACTGGGAGCTATCATGTGCAGGCGATCTGGGTCATCCAAAATAGCCAAGTGCTCGGCAGTTCAATTGCCCGCGACTATCTGATAAAGAATTCAACCTTACAGGGGATACCTCTCTTCGCCCCGAATACTGACTGGGTCTCGGCCGGGGCTTGCGCGGCGGTAGTCACCGACGGCGGCAACACGAAGTTGTACGTGAATCAAAAAACTCTCAATGCTCTTGGACTCAAGGTCCCCGCGAAATACGCTTCGGTCACACAGGTTTTGGCATCAAACTGAGGATTTAAGATGAACACCAACCAACGGATCGCAAACATTAAACTGAGACAAAAGTTTTTTATTCTCCTCTCGGCGTTTATCGTATTTGCCTGGACGCTCGTATTCATTTACTCAAGATATTCGGTGGGCGTCTCCGAGCACCAACTAAAAGACAAAGCGAACCTCCTGGCGCAAGCTGTCGGCGCGCAATCACAATTCAGCCTTATGATGAACGATTCGTCAGGTTTGTCAGACGCGCTAAGGAACCTCGTCGGGACAGGCGATGCAGTTGCCGGGTCATTCTTCACGCCCAGCGGCCAAACGCTTGCTCAGCTTGATTACAGCTCAATTAGAATTTCCAACCCAGATCCCCTTTCCATGGCGGGAAAAGTCAAAAGCGCCAATATGGACGATGGAACCCCCGTCGTCATTTCGACCATCAAAGTCGACAACAAAAAGACGCACCAGCTTCTTGGTTACGTTTCGGTGGCGATCTCCTCTGAATCGCTCTCTTCCGAGAACTCGACCAGCGTCCTAATATCTGTTCTCACGTTTCTCCTGTTTGCTTTCTTCGGCCTGGTGGCGATGTACCTTGTACGCAAGACGGTGATTCTCCCTGTGGATTCGCTCAAACAATCCGTTCAAAAGGTTGCCGCGGGCAATTTCGACGTGAGGGTCGACATTAATCAGGGGGATGAGATCGGTCAATTGGCCGCGTCGTTCAACATAATGATCGAGAACAGTAAGAAAGCGCTCGACGAGGTGAACTTAAAGACTCAACAGGCAGAGGAAGCCAGAAAGCTCGCTGAATCAATGCAGAAGGAGTCCGAAGATAGACAGGTTTATCTCAAGAGACAGTTCGAGAGAATATCCGACGTCGTGGAGGCAGTAACCAAAGGCGATCTTACCAAAGAGCTCTCCATCGAAGACAGCGATGAAGTGGCGGCGCTGATGGGAAAAATCAATCAGATGATACGCGACCTCAACGGGTTAATCGGAGAGGTCCATCACGCGGGGAATTCATTAGCTGAAGCATCCGGCCAGATCTCGTCTGCCGCCGAGGAAATGTCCACGGGTGCGGCGGAGCAGGCGAACCAGACACGCGAAGTCGCAACGGCCATCGAGCAAATGTCCAAGACCGTCATAGAATCCTCGAAGAACGCTAATGAAGCCGCGGGTATGGCGAAGAAAGCATCCGATCTTGCCAACGCGGGCGAAAAAGTGTTTCAGGAAACTATTGAAGGCATGACGAAGATCGCCAAGCTCGTGAAAAGGTCGGCCGAGATAGTCGACACGCTCGGAAAATCGAGCGCTCAGATAGGCGAGATAATACAGGTCATTGACGATATAGCCGATCAGACAAATCTGCTGGCATTGAACGCGGCTATCGAAGCAGCCAGAGCAGGCGAGCAAGGACGCGGTTTCGCGGTAGTTGCGGACGAAGTCAGAAAACTCGCGGAGCGCACGACGTCGGCGACGAAGGAAATTGCCGGCATGATCAAGAGAATCCAGCAGGAGACTACTCAGGTAGTGTTGGCAATGACCGAAGGGAACACGGAAGCCGAGAACGGAATGAAGCTTGCTGACAAGGCGGCGGACTCTCTCTCCGAAATAATTTCTTCTGTAAACGGCGTCGTCGGCATGATCAACCAGATTGCCGCAGCCGGAGAAGAACAATCCTCCGCCAGCGAGCAGATCTCACACAACGTCGAGAGCATTTCAACAGTGTCCAGCCATGTCTCAGCGGCAACGGTGGACCTCGCTCGGACGGCTGAAAATCTCAACCGCCTGACGGAACATCTGCGCGAACTTATCGAACGTTTCCATCTCGCTTCAAGCCTGGACGAGAGGAGTTCATTCGGAGTCAGGGAAAATGGCAAGATCGTTCCGCTCACAAAGGGCGCTTACAGGACCGAATCACATTCAAACGGTTCAAACTCAAACGGTTCCAGGAGGAAATGAGAAATGACCGCGGTTAGCAGCAACCAGTTGAACGAGACCATATACCAGCTGGTAAGCTTCGTCATTGAAAACGAGGAATTCGGCGTGGATATCCTGAAGGTACAGGAGATCATTCGTACCGTGGACATTACACGTGTTCCCAAATCACCCGAATTTGTCGAGGGGGTAATCAACCTTCGCGGTAAAATAGTACCGGTTATCGATCTCCGAAAAAGGTTCGGCATGGCGCGGAAAGACCGCGACAACGACACCAGGATAATCGTTGTCGAGCTTATCGACAAAGTCGTCGGCTTTCTCGTGGACAAAGTGAAGGAAGTAATACGAGTCGAGAAGACGGTTATCGAGCCCCCGCCGGAATTGACCACGAGCATCAATTCAAGCTACATCACCGGCGTGGCGAAGCTCCAGGACAGACTTCTCATACTACTCGATCTCAACAAAGTTCTCTCTTCCGACGAGCAAGAGAAGCTAGCGGAAGTCGAAATGGAAACGAATGCTTGAACAACATTTCATATGCTAAGTAAAAAGGAATCTGTTTAATCTCCTCAGCGAGGTGGGCAAAAGTGAAGTGGCTGTATAACACACATCTATCGACGCGCATATTCCTCACCTTTGGGACAGCGACGTTGGTTTTGATAGTCTCGGGCATCATAATCGGTAACGAGGTTAGCGATTATGCCTCAGTTGCGTCATCCGGGATCAGATCCGCGGCAAATGACGGCCGCGATCTCAATTATCTCTATACACTTTCGATTAAAGCCGCCGCTGAAGAAAAGCTTGTGCTATACGGCGTGGCAGAACCATCCAAGGCCCTGGAGTCGTCGGCAGACTTCACTGCCTTTCTTACAAAGGTAATCGCAAGGAATATGACAGGAGACCGAACGGCGCTCCGTTCAATTGAGACCCTCTGGAACAAAATCCGCTCGGCTGACCCCTCTTCCCTGAAGACTCTCAGGTTTAGGAATCCGGCGCGTTTCGTGTCAACCAGAGACAGCCTCCTTTCCGACTTTGCGGCAATGAACAACGAGTTATCCGGATTAAGCGGCCATGAGACACAGGAGGTCTTGCGCGCGGGTTTGGCTGGCGTCAACGCCGAGAGAACCATCAAAGACAGGATGTGGGCTGCAATCGGCGTTCTCATCCTGGCCACTGTCATCGCGAGCGTGCTGGCATACAGATCGCTTGTGAATCCTCTCAGGGCCCTTACCGGCGCGACGAAAGATATTTCGGAAGGCAAATGGGGCACACAGGTCGAGATAGAATCTAAGGATGAGTTTGGAGAGTTGGCGGCGGCGTTCAATGATATGTCTGTCGACATTGCCAAGTTGGTCAGCTATTTGAATCAAGTCGGAAATCCTGTTTATGCGGTTGACAAGGATTACACTATCCAGTTCGCGAATTCAGCCGCGCTAAAGGCAAGCCACAACAGTTACAAAGACGTCGTAGAGAAAAAGAAGTGTTACGAAGTCTTCAAGTTGCCCATCTGTAGAACAAGCGACTGCCCGGTTTCGAGGGCATGGAACAACCATTCGCAAATCTCCGGTGAATCAATCGCGGAGCTTGACGGAGTCGAAGCCCCTGTCCTGTACCATGCCTCCACTGTCACGGATTCGGCAGGTGAAACAATACGAGGCGTCGAGGTATTGACGAACATAACAGAGATCAAGGAGACATCGAAGAATCTACAGGAGCAGAAGTCTTACCTGACTGACAGCATAGCCATGCTGCTTGGTCAAATGGAAAAACTAGCTGACGGAGATTTGACGGTTCATGCCCCGGTGGAAAACGAAGACGAGATAGGCACGCTATTCAACGGCTTCAACGAGTCTGTGAAGAGTTTCAACATTTTAATCGAGCAGGTAGCCCGCGCAGTTGAGATGACAGCGGGTGCGTCGAACCAGATAAGCGTCTCCGCGGAGGAACTCGCGGCCAACGCCCAGGAGCAATCAACACAAGCCAATGAAGTCGCCGGCGCTATCGAAAGGCTGAGTGCCACCGCGGCACAAAATTCCACGAAAGCCGGCGAGGCCGTGGAGGTAGCGAGAGAGAATGGGGACGCGGCCCGGAATGGCGGAGCGATATTTGGGGAAACGGTTTCCAAGATGAGGAGCATCGCGGATGTAGTCCGCCAATCATCGAGTACGATTAACAGGCTCGGCGCCCTCGGGAGGCAAATCGGCGAAATCACTTCGGTCATAGAAGAGATAGCTGACCAGACAAACCTCCTCGCACTCAACGCCGCCATCGAGGCCGCAAGGGCGGGCGAAGGTGGAAGGGGCTTCGCCGTCGTCGCCGACGAGATAAGAAAGCTCGCCGAACGCACAACACAGGCAACGAAGAAAATTTCCTCCATAATAAAAGATGTTCAGGAAGGCACCGATAGCGCTGTCAACTCGATCGAACATGGGAACAGAGAAGTCGACGAGGGAATCAAGCTTGCGGATGCGGCAGGCGAATCATTAAACCGCGTGGTCCTAAGCGCGGAAGGAATCGTCGGTACACTTAGCCTGATCGCTTCCGCAAACCAGGAACAGGCCACCGCGAGCGAGCAGCTCTCACGGAGCATTATATCAATATCCGCCGTCTCTGCAGGATCAGCGAGCGAAATAGCCGCGATTGCGGGGGCCGCCGAAGAACTTAACGAACTGACCGAACGTCTTCAACATTTAACGACAAGGTTCAAAATGGGCAAGCATCGAGAAACAGTTCAGCAAGTATAATCTTGGAAACGAATAATAAAATGAAAGCAGAAGGACCATGTCGGGTATGACAGCAAAGCTGAAACTCACAACGAAAGTTGTCCTCGGTACATTGTTGGTCGCTGGAGGTTCCCTCGCGGCGGGATACGATCACGGCATTTCGATGATGGTAATTTCAGTCATAGGTTTCGCAGCCTTGGCATTCGTATTTGCGGCACGAGTTTCCTCCCAAATCAGAGCGCTTGACCAAGATGCGGAAAGGATTGCCGCAGGAGATTACGATGTAGAACCGCGCTCCGTGGCGGGGGCTGAACTTAAGTGTCTTGCGGCATCTTTGCATAAGATCGCATCCCATGTCAAGGATGAAGCCGCTATTTCACGAAGCATACAACTCAGCATCGAAAGCCCTCTTTTCATGGCCGACAGAGACACGAACCTGACTTTCATAAACAAAGCGGCATGTGAGCTGATGCGCGTGAAGGCCGCGGATGTCGTCGGGAAGATGAAAGTTCTTGAGTTGTTCGGCAGCGATCGCGCCACAAGGAGTGCGCTTCAAGGCCTGCCTCTTCCCGCTTACGAAGTCAATATTCGGAACAACGCAGGAGGGTCTATGCCGGTAATCGCGAGCTCGGGCCCCATTAGGAAGGCGAATGGTGAGATCGTGGGGGCATTTCTGACTTTCATAGACCTCAGGAAAAACATTGAACGGCAGAAGCGATACCTCGAAGAGCAGACGCGACCAATCGAAGAAGCAATCAGAGCCCTAGCGGCTGGAGATTTGACAACAAGCGTTGATATCGAAAAGGACGGCCAACTGTATGAGCTCGGGATGGAGGTCAACAGGACTATAGCTAGTCTCAGAGATACCCTTAGGCGGGTTTCCGATACTTCGGCCGCGGCTGCCACCGCTTCGTCCCAGATAAGCAGCTCGACTGAGGAACTCTCTGCGGGCGCTCAGGAACAGTCCAACCAGACGAGTGAAGTCGCGGCGGCAGTGGAAGAAATGACCAAGACGGTAATCGAGAATTCCAGGAACGCTACCCTGACTGCCGACATCGCGAAGAAGAACGGCGTCGTCGCAAATGAAGGGAGCAAGATCGTCGACCAGACGGTGCTCAAGATAAGAGAAATCGCCGAAGTGGTTCAAAACTCCGCCGCTACGGTGGAACGGCTCGGCTCTGCGACGCAGGAAATCGGAGAGATAGTGCTGGTCATAGACGATATCGCGGATCAGACCAATCTCCTCGCCCTCAACGCTGCTATCGAGGCCGCGAGAGCGGGAGAAGAAGGCCGAGGTTTCGCCGTTGTCGCTGACGAGGTGAAAAAGCTCGCGGAGCGGACAACGACAGCTACCAAACAAATCGCGGCGATGATTAAAAATGTCCAGGCTGAGGCAAGCGTGGCGGTCGCATCCATGAAGCGCGGAAACGTCGAAGTGGGGGAGGGGATAAGACTCGCGGACAAAGCGGGCGAATCACTAAAGAACATCGTGAGCAATACGGACAATGTCGTAGACATGATGATGCAGATCGCCGCCGCGAGCGAAGAACAGTCTTCGACCAGCGAACAAATCTCACAGAATGTGGAATCGATTTCGACGGTTTCGACAGAATCGGCAAAAGGGATTGCCCAGATAGCGATGGCGACAGAAGATCTAACCCGACTCACCGGAGAGTTACAAAGTCTCACCACAAATTTCAAATTCGACGAAAGCGGGAGATATCCTGGCAACCAGCCGATCAACCCGAATGCTACGCACGGGCAAAATGCGACAAAGGCCCAGTCCGCAAGGACAATGGTGCCCGCGTTTTCAACGCGAGGGATGCAAGTATTATGAGCCAACCGGAAGATGATCGCGGAGGTCGGACAAAAGTGGAAGTCGCAAGCACGCGCATCAAGCTTGACATATCTGGCGACTGCTACGAAACCTATGCAACCGCAGAGCAAAATGGGCTGGAGATTTGACAAC
>JAJYOS010000301.1 GCA_021796055.1 Bacteroidota bacterium | reverse complement strand
GACAAGAACGATAAGAGCTATCTCACCGAAACCAAGATTCTCAAACATACGACAAGGTCACTGCTTGTTGGTCTTGTTTTCGTCTGTCCTTTGTTCGCCGTCTTCCGGTACGTCCTTCACTGCCTTCTTGAATTCTCTTATGCCCTTGCCTATTCCCTGCGCAAGCTCCGGGATCTTTTTCCCCCCGAAGAGGAGAACCAGTACTACTATGATAAGTAGAATTTCGGTAGGTCCAATTCCATCAAACATTGCAACCTCCACTTTTCTTCAATTTAAACTCTCGATGACCGACTTCAAAACCATCACTCCGCTGGCACTTCCCAGGATTTTCTCACTCGCCCGCTCGGGATGCGGCATCATTCCCAGAACGTTCCTTTTCGTGTTGACGATACCGGCGATGTTCATAATTGATCCGTTCGGATTCGACTCCGGCGTGATTTCGCCGCCGCTCGTGGAATACCGAAACACGATCTGGTCGTTGTCCTGCAGCCCCTTCAACGTCGAATCGTCAGCGTAGTAATTCCCGTCTCCGTGTGCAATCGGCACCTTCAGCACATCGCCGACGCGTAAACTCGAGGTGAACGGCGTAGCCGATGTCTCGGTTCTCAAATAAACCTGTCTGCATATGAATTTGAGGGACGAATTTCTCAGAAGTGCACCGGGCAACAATCCAGACTCGACGAGGATCTGGAACCCGTTGCATATCCCCATTACCAGTCCGCCCTGCTGGGCAAACCGTATTACTTCGTTCATGATTGGAGAGAACCTGGCAATGGCTCCGGACCGCAGGTAATCACCATACGAGAATCCTCCCGGGAGCACGATTACGTCGGCTCCGTCGAGGCTGGTGTTCTTATGCCAGAGGTATTCAACTTTCTGGTTCAGTACCGTTCCGAACGCATTGAACGCGTCCCTGTCGCAGTTGGAACCCGGGAAAACGACGACTCCTACTTTGTGTGCCATCTTTACCCCGCGTGTCCTGAAATGCTTTCGACTCCACGCCGGCTGTTGAAACTTGCCAGCGCCGAGCCGTTGCCGTCAAAAATCTGATACTCGTAGTCTTCTGTGACCTGATTTGCCAGAAGCTTCGTACATGCCGACCGGATCAACTCCTCGGCGGTCGCCAACTCTCTTTCATCGACCGTTATCTCGATATTCTTCCCGGTCCTGACGCTGCCGAGACTATGAAAGCCGAGATTGTGCAGGCTGTGCTCTATCGCCTTTCCCTGAGGATCAAGAATTTTTTCCTTTAGGGTGACCTTTATTATCGCCTTGAACAAATTACCTCCTTTAGAAACGAGCTTCTCAACGGAATGGTGCTTCGGATTCAGATATCGAAGCTGCTTAGTTCAACGTCCTCTTCTTCTTCGCGTTTGTGGGGAGTAACGATCGCCCTTATGTGCTCAATAACCCAGCGTATCAAACCGCCCACAATATACAGCAGGAATAACCAAAACAACGCCTTCCCAAGTGTGACAATGGCAATAACCAAACCGACCAAAAACACGAGAAATTTCAGAGGATGAGCGCGGAGGCCCTTTTTACTCAGCTTCGGTATCGTATCGTACCTTACCGTGCTCACCATCAGGAGCGAAAGCGCAACTGCCAGGACAGGGAGGAATGGGGCCGCATTCTGATTCAGCATTCCAAGCGACGAGTCATAGAAAAGAAGGACGAAGGAACTGATTGTGATAGCGCTCGACGGTATCGGAAGCCCTTTGAAGAAAGACTTGTCGAAGCCGACGAGCTGAACGTTGAATCTCGCCAGGCGCAGCCCGCCGAAGACCATTATCATCGCGCTTGACAGTGTACCGAGGGGTCCCAGGCTTCGCAGCCCAAGCTGGTAAACCATAAACGAAGGCGCTACACCGAATGAGACAAGGTCCGAGAGTGAATCGAGCTCGACGCCGAATTCGCTCGAGCTTTTTGTCAGACGGGCCATCATCCCGTCGAGGCTGTCGAAGATTGCCGCAAGGACAATCAGCCACGCCGCAGACAGGTAATCCTTGTTCGCGGACGACAGGATCGACATGAATCCGGAAAACATGTTCAGGATGGTGAAGAAGCTGGGTATAACGGCGCGGGAGATATGGAGATTTCTTTTTCTACTCATTCTGCAATACTCCCAGTACCGTACTTCCTCCCCGCGTGCGATCGTTTTTCGCAACCTTGATACTGCAATTCAAAGGAAGGAAAACATCGACGCGGGAACCGAACTTAATCATTCCAAACCTGTCGCCGGCAGTAACACTCTGCCCTTCGGAAAGTTCGCATACGATTCTGCGCGCAATGAAACCCGCAATCTGTTTAAACAACACTCTCTGCCCCTTGTTTTCAATTCCGATTAACATTCTCTCGTTCCGGTCGCTTGCTTTTTCCTCGAAGGCAACGAGGTACTCGCCCTTTATGTATTTGAGAAACCTGACCGTGCCGTTGATCGGTATCCTGTTCACGTGAACATCCGTCAACGACATGAATATACTTACCATCTTCGCGCGACTCTTGAGAAACTCAGATTCCTCCACTTCGCCGACATAGATGACCTTTCCATCTGCGGGCGAAATCACGAATTCATCGCCGGACATTTGCGCTTTCCGGTCCGGATCGCGAAAGAAATAGATGGTAAAGGCACCGGCAAATAGAGCAATCAAGTCGAGAAGAAGTCTGACGGGAAAGACAGGAATTACAAAAGAGAGGAGAACCAGCAGGACACAAAGAATCAGCACGACCGCTAACACGTCGGACCCATAGTTAGCCAACTTGGGCAACATACTTCTAACTAAGCCTTACGTCCCGCGGAGGGAAGGATACGGTCGTAGATCAGCTGGTAGGTCTTCGTTGCTTCGCGAGAATCACGTGCCGACAAGATCGAGATCTCATCGCCCGTGGCATTATCTATTGCAGTTATATTTTCAGGAGAAATTTCATCCCCTAACATTATTACGCCTTTATACTTTCCGAATTTCATCGTTAAGTCTACAAGTGTAAAACCGCGCCTCTCAAGAAAACTCTTCATAACTGCGTCAATCTTACTTGCAAGGCGGTTGATCGTCTTAAACTCATCGGGGGTCAGGAGTTGCAGAGCATACAAGTGCGTATCGTTCACATAGAATCCGCCGGATTCATCCTTCAAATAATATTCAAATATCGGAAAGTCGAGCTGCTGCTTCGGTTTGAAATGTTTGAATCTACGTGCGAATGATTGAGAGACAAGATTTCTGACCGTTACGTCGACGGGAATGATGTTCAGCCGCTTCACAAGAAGTTCACTGCCCGATTGGCTAAAAAAATGAGTAGGAATTTGATAGGTTTCCAGGTAGGCAAATATAAACGCCTGCAACTCTGCGGCAATTCGTGGCCTGTCCTTGATTCTGAAGACCTTCTTCCCGTCAACGCCCAGGTCTGGACGGAATTCGGCTAACAAAATGTCATCTTGAGGGAGTGCGTATAGAACCTTGGAACTCCCCCTGAAAAGGGCCGCTCTTTTCTCTTTTTTTGCCAATAAACCTCCGCTGAAATTCATAAAATAATAACAAAAAGAGGGGGAAAAGTCAAGGAGCTAACCTGTTGATTTTGCGAAAGTTATAAAATTTTCGGCGGGGGAGCGACCGGAACCAGCTTCCGGGCATAATTGAACACGGGAAAGAGTTATCTGGTCTTCCTAAAAAAGGATCGAACCTTCAAGGCGTACAGAACCGGTTTTGACTATCCTTCTAATCTTGAGTCTGCTTCAGAAATCAGGAATGCTTGAATCTATCCACCAGACGACACTGCCATTTGGAGGGTTCACCCCTTTTGCCGGACAAGAATGTGCGTAAGTCGAACTATCAAAGACCTTTGCAATCGCTTCGGCTTTTTCCGGCCCGGAAATCAGAAAGTAGACCGTAGCGGCCCGATTAAGGACAGGATATGTAAGCGTAATTCGTTTTGACGGTTTGTCATTGA
Organism: Bacteroidota bacterium; assembly: GCA_021796055.1. Next base: position 3,579 of record JAJYOS010000301.1, on the reverse strand, counting down.
CCTCAACTGCCACAGTCCACCTGTCTGTTTCCTCAACCGCAGGCGACTCGGGAAATAGCGATGCCGTATGCCCTTCCTTTCCCATGCCCAGAAGGACAAGGTCAAAAGTGTCCCCGTCCGCGTCAAAGAATCCGCGCAAATCCTTCTCGTATGATTCGGCCGCATCTTCCGGCTTGCGATAAGTTGTCGGAATGGGATGAATGTTGCCCGCCGGAACCGTCAGCAGATCAAGGAGCGCCTCCCTGGCCATTCTATAGTTGCTGTCCTTGTCCTCATGCGGCACATACCTTTCGTCGCCCCAGAAGAAATGCACGGCATCCCATGGAATCATGTCCTGATATGTCGTCCCGAGAATACGATAGAGCAAACGCGGCGTGCTTCCGCCGGAGAGCGCCAGGCTGAAACGGCCCTTCAATTTTACAACCCGCGAAATCAAACGGTTGATGTCTTCCGCTGCGGAGGCGCTGAGTTCGTTTAAATCTGCAAATCTTCTTACTTCGCGACTCAAACCGTAAACCATTTGTCCCCATCAAGAAGACTCTCGGCAACAGTGGGTCCCCACGTTCCGGATGCATACTTGTGGACTTCAAACTCATGAGAAAGAAGCGGTGTGTAGAGTTCCCACGACGATTCGACTTCGTCAGCTCGCACAAACAGGGTCTGATCTCCCCTCAGTACGTCCAGCAAAAGTGTCTCGTAAGCATCAGGAATTCTACCGAAGATCTCCGAGTACTGGAAATGCAGCTTCTGAGTAGAGAGCCTGTAAGAATCACCAGGCTCCTTTACCTTGAAGAACAAATCGAATCCCTCGTTCGGCTGCAGCGTCATCACAAGTTTGTTCGGTTGAATATCATTTATCGAAAACTGACGGAAGATCGAGACCGGGGGGCGGCGAAACGTGATTGCGACCTCGGTTATTCCCTTGAACATACGCTTTCCGGTCCGGAGAATGAAGGGAACTCCCTGCCATCGCCAGTTGGAAATATTGAGCTTCAGTGCAACAAACGTCTCCGTTCTGGAATCCTTCCCGACGCCCTCTTCTTCGACATACGCGGCGGCTTCCTTTCCCTGTACGGCACCACTCGTGTATTGCCCAAACACTACGTCCTCAGAGGAAATCGGAGAAATCGCACGGATGACCTTGACCTTTTCGTGTCTCACGTCGTCCGCTTCGAGTGCCGTCGGTACTTCCATTGAAACGAGCGTAAGGAGTTGTGTCAGATGATTCTGTATCATGTCGCGCAAGGCCCCGACCTTATCGTAGTAACCCGCCCTGTGCTCCACTCCGACGGTCTCGGCCACCGTTATTTCCACGCGTTCGATCCGGTCCCTGTTCCACAACGACTCAAACATGGCATTACTGAAACGGAAAGCAAGTAGATTCTGGACAGTCTCCTTTCCGAGGTAGTGGTCGATCCGATAGATCTGGCGTTCGTCAAAATATCCGTGGACGAGTCCATTCAGCTCCTGCGCCGATTTCAGATCCTGTCCGAAGGGTTTCTCCACTACCAGCTTAATTTCTCCGTTGCTCTTGTTGAGACCGGATTCCCCGAGGTTTTTAATAGCGTTTGGAAAGACCGATGGGGGAACCGCGAGATAGAAGACGCGATTGCCTGGTAAATTATGCTCTTTCTCCAGTTGGATTACGCGGTCGGCGAGAACTTTGTATTCCTCGATTGATCCACCGCCGACCGATTGATAATACATCCAATCGAGGTTATCCCCAATTTCACGAAGGTCAACTCCTTCGTCTTCGAGCGATCGCGCAATGAAATCCCGATATGTCTGATCATTATGCTTCTTGCCGGATCCTGAAGCGATCAGGTAGAACTCCGACAAATGCTTCTCGCGGAGCCTGCAAATCGCCGGAATCAGCTTCCTTCTGGCAAGATCGCCGGTTCCACCCACGATTACCAGCAGATACGGAGGTATTCTCTTACCGTTCATTTCATTTCCCCTCTTTAACGGCGTGGCCGCCGAATTCGTGCCTCATCATCGCAAGAAGCCGCCCGCCGAACTCTTCCGTGTCCTGGCTGGAGAAGCGTTCATAAAGCGATTGCGTTATTACAGGGAGTGAGACCCCGAGTTCGATCGCTTCGAGTGCTGTCCAGCGCCCTTCACCGGAATCCGCAACGTATGGCTCTATCCCTTGCAGTTGCTGGTCGGCTTTCAGCGCATCTGCAGTCAGGTCAAGAAGCCAGCTCCTCACCACACTTCCGAATCTCCATATCTCGGCAATCTTATGGAGGTCCAGGTTGAACTCGCTCTTTTTCCGCAGCAGCTCGAAACCTTCTGCGTAAGCTTCCATCAGGCCGTACTCGATCCCGTTGTGAACCATCTTCACGAAATGCCCTGAACCGCTCGGTCCGACGTATCCCCATCCTTTATCCTTGCCCGGAGCCAGAGTCTCAAAGAGCGGTTTCACAGAGTCGACGGCTTTCTTTTCGCCGCCGACCATGATGCTGTATCCCTCCTTCAATCCCCATATTCCGCCGCTCACTCCCGCATCCAGCATGTTGATTCCGAGTCCGGCAAGTCTCTGCGCCCTTCTCATCGAGTCTTTGTAATAGGAATTGCCGCCGTCAATCAGCACATCGCCTCTTTTCATCTCCGGGATGAGAGACTCGATTGTATCGTCCACAGGCTTACCTGCCGGGACCATAATCCACACGACCCGTGGAGTTTTCAGTTTTGAGACGAGCTCGACGATAGACGCAGCCCCCTCGTTTCCCTGGGTCACGATAGCTTCCACGGCCCGCGAGTCCCTGTCGAAACCTACGATTCTATGACCTCCCTTGTGGAGGCGTTCCGCCATGTTGGCACCCATTTTGCCAAGGCCAATAATTCCGAGTTCCATCAAGATATTCTCCTCATTCTATTATGACCGAGAAGTCCGTCCCCTCCCAGTTTGCTGATTTGTTCCAGTAGAAGGTGAACAGGATTTCGGCACCGCTTTTCAATTTAGAAACATCAAGGTCGCAGCTGTGCAATTCGAGACTTGTATCGTGCGTGGTTGTGTCTTTAGGACTCTTCCATCCGTCCGCGGACCAGTGTATTGTCGCCGGGGCCAGCACTTCTATTCTCAGCTTTAGACCCTTCTGCATAGTCCTAATTTTGTGATTGAACCTCCATGATGCAAACTCAGCCGGATGATTTGCCTGGATGTATCTCGCAGTGGTCTGCGGAGGCGTATCGAACACTTTTTTCTCTTCGAGCGACCGCACGAGCTTGATATATTCGGCGTGAGCCCAAACCAGCGGCATTGCTGAGCCGGAAGGCCTGCCGAAGAACAGCTCCTTTTCGGGTATATCCGGCGAATCCCAGATCTGCTCGGGCAGCAGCCCCCCGTCACCGGCAAAAGATTCCATGGCCTTCATCAACCTGCCGGCTTCATCGAATTTCCCGCCAGCCGCCTCATAATGTGCTCTCTCACCCGTAAGAAGCGGCCATGCTCTTCCTACTCCGGTCCCATCGAAAGGTGTACCATCCTCGTGTTCGCCGTAGCCGTCGTCATTATATCTGTGCCAGGACGGTCCCGTCGGCGTTTCGACCAGAAGCATCTCGTCGATCACCTTTACC
>JAJYOS010000300.1 GCA_021796055.1 Bacteroidota bacterium | reverse complement strand
TCGGACAAGACTACCGTCATCTATGTCAAGACAGATTCGAAAAAAGACGTCCAAGGATATGCCTGGTGGGAAGTGGCGGTCGCGGAAGTGTCCGAAATGGATTCTGTCAGGAAAGCGTACAAAACTTACAAAGAGAATAAGAAGAAACAGAGGTATTATCTGTGACTATATGACAAGACTCAAAAATTACATCAAGGGCATCTGGCTCGATGCAAAATCGGGACAGTATCTGGATGTCGAAAATCCAGGTACAGGAGACATTGTCAGCAGTGTTCCATTAAGCGGTAAAGATGATGTTCGGATTGCGGCGGAAAAAGCTGCTGCCGCTTTCGGAACATGGAAAGAAGTTCCCGCGGAGAAGAGAATTCAATATCTGTTCGGGATGAAGGCGATCCTGGAGAAAAACGCCGACGAGATCGCGGCAATATGCACGAAGGAAAGCGGCAAGACGTTGGCGGAATCGAAAGGCGAGATTGTCAGAGCCGTGGAGAACTTAGAGGTCGCATGCGGCATACCGACCATGATGCAGGGAGAATTCTCTGAGGACATCTCTTCCGGAATTGACGAGTTTGTTATTCGCCAGCCGATCGGTGTCGGCGCCTGCATTGCGCCATTCAACTTTCCGGTTATGATCCCGTTTTGGTTTTTTCCCTATGCGCTGGCGTGCGGCAATACTTACATCGTCAAACCCTCCGAGAAGGTCCCGGGTGCAATGACCCGAATCTTCGAATTATTCGAAGAGTTGAAATTGCCTCCCGGTGTACTCAACCTCATTCACGGCGCAAAGGAAACTGTCGATGCCATCCTTACCGACCCGAATATAAAAGCGGTGAGTTTTGTAGGCTCGACAAAAGTCGCGCGCCACGTCTACTCGAAGGGAACCGAAAGCGGGAAAAGAGTGCAGGCCCAGGGCGGTGCTAAAAATCCGCTTGTCGTCATGGAAGATGCCGACACTGAAACTACTCCGAAAATAATTGCCGACAGCGTTTACGGATGTGCCGGGCAGAGATGCCTTGCCGCTTCCACCGTTATCCTGGTGGGTGGTGCGAGAGAGAAATTCAAGGATAAAATCATTGCCGCAGCAAAGTCCAAGGCAACCTGTTACGGTCTCGATGAGAAATCCGAGATGGGTGCATTGATTACGAAAGAGAGCAAGAGTCGGATTGAGAAGATAATCGAAGAGGCAAGAAGCAAAGGTGCAACCATTCTGTTGGATGGAAGAAACAAAAGAGTAAACGGCTTCGAGAAAGGTAACTATATCTTTCCGACAATTATTGAAAACATTCCTGAAGACTCAGATGCGGCGACCACAGAGATATTCGGACCTGTCATGAACCTTAAATATTCCGATACGCTGGACGATGCAATCAAGTTCGTAAACGACGGTCCATTTGGAAATGCTGCGTGTATTTTTACGGCGAGTGGTCCGGCCGCGAGAAAGTTCAGACACGAAGTGGCTGCCGGGAATATAGGTGTGAACATAGGAGTACCTGCTCCCATGGCGTTCTTCCCCTTTAGTGGCTGGAAGGATTCGTTCTTCGGAGACCTTCATGGGCAGGCGAAACATGCGGTTGAATTTTTCACCCAAACGAAAGTCGTAATTGAACGCTGGCATGAAGACTGGACAAGGAAATTCTGAGATGATTAAGATTGCCAACGCTCCATGTTCGTGGGGAGTCCTCGAGTTTGAGCTTGAAGGGAAGGCTCCTGGTTACGTCCAAGTTCTGGATGAAATGACTGAGACCGGGTATGACGGTACAGAGCTGGGCGACTGGGGATTTATGCCGACCGATCCGCGTAAACTGGAAACAGAGCTTGATAAGAGAAGTCTTAAGCTGCTTGGTGCTTTTGTTCCTGTTCTGCTCAAAGATAAGTCGAGGCATGCGGATGGGATTTCTACGGCTCTCAAAACCGCGACGTTGATGCGGGATACCGGAGCAACCGGCGCGTTTATTGTGCTGTCGGACGAAAACGGTACGATAGCGGAACGCACAAAGAATGCCGGCCGCGTTACGCCGGATATGGGGTTAAAAGAAGAAGAATGGAAAATTTTCTGTGAAGGTGCTAACGAGCTTGCCAGTCGCGTGAAGGAAGATACCGGCATTCGAACGGTATACCACCACCATTGCGGCGGATACGTTGAAACTCCGGCAGAGGTGGAGACGCTGATGGATTCCACAGATGCCGATCTGCTCGGACTGGTTTTGGACACAGGTCATTACAAGTTCGGCGGAGGTGATCCCGTCGAGGCCATCATAAAATACTCGCGACGTATCTGGCATGTCCATTTCAAAGACTGCGAGGACCGGATTGCAAAGTTGTCTCGCGAAAAAAAGTGGGACTACTTTGAGTCGGTCAGGAACGGCGTGTTCTGCGAACTCGGCAAGGGCTCGGTTGATTTTCCATCTGTTGTAAAACAACTGAGGCGCATCGATTACGACGGATGGATCGTCGTGGAACAGGATGTTCTGCCCGGAATGGGAGAGCCGAAAGAATGCGCTCGACATAATCGTGATTACATCAAAACCTTAAGAATATAACTTTCAGGGAACTATGGATAAGATTGGGATTGGAGTTATCGGGGCGGGTCGAATTGGTAGAGTCCATACCGAGACCATTGCTCAGAGAATCGCTGAGGCCGAAGTTGTGGCCGTTGTGGACATAGATATTTCGGCGGCGCGAGAATTGGCCGATAAATACATGATAACGCAAGTTTCAGATAACTATATTGACGTCGTAGCGAACCGGGATGTAGACGCCGTCCTGATATGCTCACCTACTGAGACACACGCAGAGTACGTGATTGCGGCGGCGAAAGCCGGCAAGCATATCTTTTGTGAGAAGCCGGTGGCGCTGGATTTGAACGACATAAAAAGGGCGCTTGAAGCCGTTGAAGAATCGGGTGTAAAATTCATGGTCGGTTTCAACAGGAGATTTGATCCTAACTTCAAAAAGATTAAGGAGATGGTCACAGGCGGGAAAATCGGAGAACCCCATATTCTCAAGATTACTTCGAGAGACCCGGCTCCCCCGCCTCCTGAATATGTCGCGGCGTCTGGCGGAATGTTCCTGGACATGACTATCCACGATTTTGACATGGCGCGATATATAGTGGGAAGCGAAGTCGACGAGATTTCCGTCTTCGGAGGCGTACGGGTTGATGAAAGGATAGGACAGGCTGGCGACGTCGATACCGCAGTAATAACTTTGAAGTTTGAAAATGGCGCCTTCGGAGTGATTGATAACAGCAGGCAGGCTGTATACGGTTATGATCAAAGAGTAGAAATTTTTGGCTCGAACGGCATGGTGAAAGTAGATAATAATGCGCCTGATAACCATGACTACTACAGCAGGGACGGCGTCCATTCGTCTCTGCCGCTCAACTTCTTCATGGATAGATATGTCGAAGCCTATGCGAGCGAGATGAAAGAATTCTGCCGGGCCATCGCCGAAGATCGTCCTGTGCCTGTCGGCGGGAGAGACGGTTTGTTGTCGATAGCGATTGGATTGGCAGCAAAGAAATCGCTCGCGAAAAAAAGGCCGGTGAAAGTCTCCGAGGTATTGGATATGAACGCCATCAAAAGAAAGACTGCTCCGTACGCGTAGACCAGCATATCATCTAATTAGAAAATATATGGTATCGCATCGAGGGAGGTCTCTCGGATGAAACCGGAGTCAGGTTATTCGCCCGCAAAAATTCTTTCTCAAAGTGGTGCCACGTTAATTGTCCTTCTCGTCTTTCTTGCATCTACCGGCAAAGCTCAACATCTTTACAGCTACGTGGATCCGCTCATAGGATCGCGTGGAGGAGGAAATGTTTTCGTTGGTCCGTGCTGCCCATTCGGGATGGTGAAGCCCGGACCTGACTGTAGTCTGCACTCCACCAGCGGATACGTTGGCGATCCCACTGTGCCGATCATGGGATTCAGCCAGGTGCACACCAGCGGCACTGGAGGCGGCCCGAAATATGGAAACATATCTTTGATGCCTTTCATGGGCGATTTCAGCTCAACACACCTTTCGTCACTTCGTTCGGACGAAGTTGCAAGCCTCGGATATTACAGTGTTAACCTCAAGAGATGGGACGTCAAAGTAGAAATTACTGCAGCGGAACGAGTTGCACTCTATCGCTGCATCTTCAATAAGGCCGGCAAAGCCGGAGTGAAAATCGACGCAGGATTTTTTCTCGGTGAAGAACCAGTCCCGAACTACCGCGAGGCTCAGCAATTTGTCGGATCACAGGTACAGATACTGTCCGACAGCTCCTTAGACGGATACACCAGGATACGCGGAGGTTGGAACAACGGCAACACGTACACCGTTTATTTCTACGCAATCTTCGACCGCCCATTTGTCGGCTATGGAACATGGAAGGGCGAAAAAATTGCCCCTGGAATCCGGACTCAATACGATTCAGGTGAGAAGACTGGAGCGTTTCTCTATTTTGACTCGCGTGGAAACGACACGATAGGAGTGAAAGTAGGAATATCCTTCATCAGCTCTCTTAAGGCGGGGCACAACATAGGAGCCGAAGTGCCAGGTTGGGACTTCAGCAAGGTGGAACAGCAGGCTCGCGATAAATGGGAAAGCCTGTTCGATAGGGTCGTAGTTGATGGGACGCCCGACCAGAAGACGATGTTCTACACGGCATTATATCACACCATGTTGATGCCGGTAGACAGGACCGGTGAGAATCCGCTATGGCTGTCCTTCAAACCTTACTATGATGACTTCTACACGATTTGGGACACCTTCCGCAGCTGCGATCCTCTTATCACTCTTATCGATCCATCACGCATGGTCTCCATCGTGAATGCGCTCCTCAATATTTATGAACACGACGGCTATTTGCCTGACGGCAGGAGCGGCAACTGTAATGGCCGGACGCAGGGCGGCTCTAATGCTGAAGTTGTGATCGCAGACGCTTACATGAAGAAGCTCAGAGGGATCGACTACGATGAAGCTCTCGTGGCGATGCTCAAGGATGCAAACATCCCCCCGGGAGGTGGCCAGGACAAAGAGGGAAGAGGAGGCCTTTCGGACTATAACCGTCTCGGATACGTCTCTACAAAGTTCGTGCGCGCAGGTACAAGGACAATGGAATATTCCTACGATGATTTCTGCATCGCCGAGGTTGCCAAGGGTCTGGGACGCTATAGCATCTACCGGCGATTTATCAGACAATCCAACAATTGGAAGAATCTCTGGAGAAACATCGAGGATCATGGCTCACGCGGATTCATCATGCCGAAGGACGAATCCGGTGCATGGGTCGACAGCTTTCAGTGCAACATACAGTACCGTCGCAGAACGTACGTGCGCTACACGCCGTTGACCGAGGAATGGCCGCTGTGTGTAAGCTGGTGGTCCGGTTTCTTTTACGAGGCCACTTCATGGGAGTATTCTCTGTACGTTCCGCAAAACGTTCCTGAATTGATTAAGAAGTGCGGAGGAAATAAGGCATTCGAGAAAAGGCTGGATACTTTCTTCGACAACGGGTATTATCACGCTGGCAATGAACACGACTTCCTTACGTCATGCCTGTATCACTGGATCGGGAGACCCGATCTCAGCAGTCGGCGTACGAGAGAAATAATCGATAAGAGATTCACTTCGGCGCCCGACGGACTTCCGGGAAACGACGATTCCGGAGCGATGTCATCATGGCTCGCGTTTCACATGATGGGAATTTATCCGAACGCGGGTCAGCCCTACTATCTCATTACTTCTCCTTTCCTCAAGAAAACTGTCCTGCACCTTGAGGATGGCGCTCAATTTGAAATACTGGCCAAGAATCTTTCGGACAAGAACGTCTACATCCAGTCGGCGACTCTCGACGGAAGACCGTTCAATCAGGCTTGGATTCTGCACAAGGATATCGTCAAAGGTGGAATGCTGGTCTTCAATATGGGGCCTCGTTCCTCGAAATGGGGAGATAAAATAATGTCTCCAACATTCAGGTGAGATAAGGAGAGATATGCTTTTTTGTTTCGCTGAGACCGTCCCCCTCGTTCTATTTGGTTCCATGGCTCTCCCGTCGCTTGGGTGGTCCGATTCCCTCATAATCGGGCTGTATTTCCTTTTTGTCCTCGGAATCGGCTACTACCTCTCGAAGTTCACCAAAACGGGCGAGGATTTCTTCCTGGCCGGGAGAAAGATGACCGCGTGGGTTGCGGGGCTTGCTTTCCTTTCGGCGAACCTGGGCTCGCTGGAGCTCATGGGTTGGGCGGCGTCGGCTTACGAATACGGCATCCTGGCGACACAATGGTATTGGGTCGGTGCAATACCAGCCATGCTCTTTCTAGCCATCGTGATGATGCCGTTTTACTATATCAGCAAGACGCACTCTGTCCCGGGGTACCTAAAGTTGCGTTATGGAGAATCCACAAGCATGCTGTCGGCCGTTTCGTTCGCATTCATGACCGTCCTGATGAGCGGTGTTAACATGTTCGCGATGGCATTGGTTATGAAAGTCATTCTGGGCTGGAGCATCGACTTCAGTATCTGGGTGTCTTCGATCACCGTGATGATTTATGTCGTGCTCGGTGGATTGCTGTCGGCGATATTCAATGAGGTGCTCCAGTTCATGTTGATTTGGCTCGGTGCGCTGGTCATTCCGGTACTCGGGCTTGTCGAGACCGGGGGCTGGACAGGACTCGTTGCAAGAATACACCAGAATTTTCCAGCGGGAAATTACACGCATCTCTGGAGCACGCTCGGCTCGTTCCAGGCAAATCCGATGGGCATCAATTGGATAGGAATTATTTTCGCTCAGGGATTTGTGCTTTCATTTGGATACTGGGCCACTGATTTTCTCGTGGTCCAGCGTCTTCTTTCCGCAAAAGATTTGCGATCCGCAAAAATGGCCCCTATTATCGGTGCAAGTTTCAAAATGTTTATCCCGTTTATCGTGATCCTGCCCGGACTAATAGGGTTGGCTGTCATGCCGGGTTTGGTGGGACAGGCACAGGCTAATGCAACAGGCGCTTACAGCTACAACGAAGTCCTTCCGTTAATGCTCGCACGGTACGCCGGCCCAGGACTCCTCGGGCTCGGCGTGACGGCGTTGATTGCAGGTTTCATGTCGGGCATGGCGGGCAACGTCACGGCTTTCTCGACCGTTTGGACGTACGATATTTATCGCCCGATTCACGTCAGGCTGGCGAAGAAAGAACGGTCGGACGAGTACTATTTGAAGATGGGAAGATGGTCGACCATTATTGGTGTCTTTATCAGCATCGGTACGGCATATCTTGTCATGCAATTCGCGTCCATCATGGATTATGTCCAGGCACTCTTCAGCTTTTTTATTGCACCGCTTTTCGGCACCGTCATACTCGGCATGTTGTGGAAGAGGACAACTGCAGCCGGCGGATTCTGGGGACTTCTTGCCGGGACAGTCTCGTCAATCGGGATGTATGTCTGGACCAAAATTGATCCGGCATCCCTGCGTATTATAGCACTTTCAAAGTATGCAAAACCGATGGCCGACGACATGTATCGCGGTCTGTGGTGCTGGATCATAACGGTTATCGT
>JAJYOS010000299.1 GCA_021796055.1 Bacteroidota bacterium | reverse complement strand
GCCGCATTTCCGCCAGGGATATTATACGTACCGCTGCCGCTCGAGTAAGTGTAAGACCTGAACGTATGTCGATAGGCTCCGCCAAACTTGAGCGTCGCGGTTAGGAAGTCCGAAAAATTAAAGCTTCGTTGAAAGTCGATTGAACCCGATAGGTTCCTTTGCCGCGTAAAGCTAGTATTGGTACTGATGGTAGTGAGAAATGTTTCGTTCAAATCCGTTTTTGCAGATGCCTGTTGAGCAATTGCCTCAGGACTCTGCGATAGGGGAAGACTTCCAATACCGGATGCGAGTTGGCTGAAGTTGACGCTCCAGTAACCGGGGTTCACGTTCTCTGAATAAGCATGTGATACCCTCGCATCCATGGTAAACGACAGAACATGTTGTTTATAGTCCAGGATATTCATTATGACATTTGCAATCGGCGCAAAGTAGGCTCCAGAATAGTTTGTAGAATTGCCGCTCAAACCGTAGCTCTGGTTGAAAGTCTTCGTTATCTGCCTGCCCTGACTCAGGAAATTCATCAGATCCACTTTTCCGGAAGACCACCTGTAATCAAGTACCAGCGTTCCATCATAAAGATTCTTCTCGGTCGGCTTATAAGTTAGATTCAGACTGTTCATAATCACTGTCGGATGGGGATTATAGTAGTCGTAACTATTAAGCAACCCGTAACTCCCGCCAAATATATCAGCCGTAAGATTCTGTCTTTGAGTGAGAGCCTGTGCGAATACTCCGAACCGATTGTCAAAAAATCTCTTCTCTACCGATCCGGAGAATTCATAGTCGCCCAGGGTGTTCTGGAGGTTGTTGTACCCTCCCTGGGTTTCGAGTTGTATTATAGGAGCGCCGCTGGGAGTCGAACGGGCCTCTCTGATCTTAAAATTTACAGTCCCTCCGAGTACTGCCGCGTCCATGTCCGGCGTGACCGTTTTAAAAAGCTCTATGCCGCTCAACATATAAGACGATATCATGCTCATATCGACCGACCGATTTGAGCTTGAGTTCGAAGGCATCTCCACTCCATCGATCTCAATCTGGTTATACTTCGGCTCAAGCCCGCGGATGGCGACCTGCGATCCCTCGCCGTAGGACCTTACAAGAAAGACGCCCGGAAGTCTGCCGACCGACTCAGCAGCGTTTGCATCGGGCAACTCGTGTATGCGTGCGGCTGATACCACATTGACCACGTTGTCTGAAGAGAGTTCCTGGTTGATAGCGGCGTTCTGACCGCTGGCTTGTGCGGTAACAGTCACTCCTTTACTCCGCACTCCGACTGCGATCAGTTTAACGTCAAGGGTGACGCTCTCTCCCTCGCCGACTCCGACCGGTACTTGCTTGAGATCGTAGCCGACGTAACTTACCTTCAATGTATCCTGCCCGGCAGGGGCATTCGGAATGGAGAAACGCCCATGAAGATCCGTCGAAGCCCCCACGCTTGTTCCCTTCACGAGGACGTTAGCGCCCGGAAGGGTTTGTCCTGTCTCAGAGTCTGTCACTTTTCCTGAAATGGTCCCCACCGCCTGACACCGTGCTGTCTGCACGCTGAAGAGGACACTCGTGAGAGCGAGCAACCAAAGATGTTTCATTGGCCACATCTCTTTCTTTTTTTTGATTATTGTTGTTATACGAATGCATCTATTTGACAGAATTCGGTCGGAATATGAAACAGGAAATTTGAAATGGGCAACTGCCACGCCCTGACTCAATAGCCAGATCTGTTCGTCGTTGAAGCTGACTTTGTGAACAGCAGAGAACAAAGGGTGAGGCCTCACCCCTTGTCGAGTTCAGACAGGTAACCATAATAGGAGGTAAATGGCGTCGGTGTTCGACATCGGCTTTGCACCTATCAAAGAACATCGATGTCGGGATGAGGTCCGTCACCCAACATCGACTTGCGACAAGCACGAACAGTACTGCTGCAACCGTATGTGATAGCAATTGCAGAGGTTAGTTCGTTTCATCTTTTTGTCCAACGTTAGTCAGTTTCTATAACACTCCTTTTATCTTCTAGCCGCGACCTATAGATCACAACCGGTTTCCTCACTCGCGGCACAGCTTCGCCTTCTGAGTCACATTGCACAGGGCGGCTCCTCCTACTTACCGGACCTTCATCGTGATGCCAGCAATCTCATGCACCATGAAACGTCCTTTTCCGCAACGGTTAGAGCCAATACAATGTATTATACAATTCCGCACTCAATGTAACACCCTTCCAACGAATGTGTCAAGCCCGCTTCTGCCATTCGGTGAGCGCTATACACTAGTAGCAATTCTTTCATATCCCATCATGCCGTCCAGAATTCAGCCGGTTGACTTTCAAGAGTTCCGACGAAGCTTCATGCATGATTCACCCATTATCAATTCAGGTTTCAAAAAGATTTTCGCAGTTTCATCCCGATTCGGATTCTCAATCCGGTCGATAAGCAGTCGCGTCGCTCGATGTCCGAGCTCGACTATCGGCTGCCGGACATGAGTAATCTTAGGATTGAAAATGTCGTTACCCGGGATTTCATCGTAGCAGACCAATGATATGTCGTCGGGGATTTTCAATCCATGGGAGTTTATAGCTTTGATAGCACCAATGGCTGTAAGACTGTTAAACGCAAAAAAAGCCGTTGGAAAAGACCCACCGGTCAGCAGCTCGTCAACAGCATCGTAGGCTCTCTTCTCTTTGAATTCACAATTCTTCACAAATTGTGGCACTATCCGAATCTCACTCCCTTTCATCGCGTCACAAAATCCCCGATATCTCTCAGCGCTCGGGAACATGAAGTCTGGCCCCGTAAGTACGCCTATTCTTTCATGTCCCATTCCAATCAAATATTCTGTAATTCTGCGCGCTCCATCATAATGATCGGTCGAGACGACATCTGTGCCGACATCGTGGTACATCCGGTCGACAAGCACGGTGACAGTTTTGTTCTTGACAAGATATTTTACAGCTTCAACGCTGCGCGGCACAATCAAGACTCCATCCACCCGATGAGCTTGCAGAAGCCTCACGAACTTCATCTCCTTCGTCGGATCTTCATCCGCATTGCAAAGGAAAGTCGTGTACCCTGACTGACCGGCATATTCTTCAAGAGCGCGGAACCAACTGTTGAAGAATGTATTCTTTATATCTGGCATGACGATACCGATTGTGTTGGTTTTCTTGGTGACAAGCGAACGAGCCACATGGCTCGGCTGGTAGCCAAGATCTTCCATCGCCCTTCGAACGTCCACGATTGTCTTATCACTCACTACCCCCGGGCTATTCATTACCCTGGACACTGTTCTCACTGAGACCTGAGCCACTTTTGCTACGTCATGAATCGTCGCACTCAAGGGTTTCCTTTGTCTATCATCCTTTTGGGGATCTTGTGCGGTCGGGATCTTCGCGCTTGAAACAATGCTCTTACTTATAGTTAATACCAATTGATCATGGGTCAATTGATACTATTTTATCATCAAAATCTTTTGGACGCCCGCAAACGAACCTGCCTTCATCACAACCAGATACACACCGCTGGCGTACTTTGAGCCGCTGAATTGAACCTGGTAACGACCGGGAGGTTGAACCCCGTTCACCAGAGTTGCCACTTCGTTCCCCAAGATGTCGAAGACTTTGATCGTGATATGGGATGTCTTGGGTAAATCATATCGAACCACTGTCGCCGGTATCATATCGTCCACGCATTTGATACCCACGCAGTTCACGGGTGAGCGTGGTGGCCGTGACATACGGAAGTTTCGGAATCAGATTGGAGTTGACGATGTTAAAACTTGGATTGCCGCCGGTCCAATCATACCAGATAGAGAGAGGAATACCGTCATACAGGTTGAACAGTTGTATTCTCGCGAGGTAGTCCGCCTGTGTTTGAATTGATAACGAGCTGTTGCTATATCCCCATTCGCTGCAGACAATCGGGATGCTCTTTCCCGCGGGCTCATATAGTGTGATCAGACTATCGAGCCAGTGGTAGCCACGATCATTTGGTGTCGATGTTGGCGTGTAGTACGGAGCTGTCTCCGGGTAAAGGTCACCCCTGTAGGGATGAACGCTGACGCCGTCGAGATAATTGATCACACCGGAAGTCATGACCGAATCCAACAGATCTGACGGGAATCTGTCCGCTGCCGGTCCGATTATTGTTGCCTTGGGTCTGCCTGGCGTATTGCCTTACAAGCTGCAAGCGCCATAGTTGCATACTGTGCAGCACTCGGTGAAGGCTTCCAGAACGAACCATTGTTGGGTTCATTCCAGATCTCCCAGATGATATGATTCCCTTCGAAGTGCTTCACAGTTGCTGCGGCCCATCTGCAATATGCATCTATGTCCGTCGAGTCGGCGGGGCCCGTGTCGACACTTGCTCCCGGGCTCAAGTACAATGGATTGTTGTAATCTAATATCAGGATTGCACGCAGTCCGCGCTGATTGAGATTGGATATGAGTTGATCATAAGCCAACCAATCATAAGTTCCTCTGGCAGTCTCAATGGACGACCAGATGCAATCCATCAGGATAAACTTGAAGCCGGCTGCCGCTATCATATCGAGATCTTGAGTATGGCCGGTCGTAAAGTGGATGTTGATTCCGACACCGCCGGGAATCACGGGCTGCGGAATTTCGGAAGAACCTGTTTGCGCAATGGATAAATTGCTGATGAGTGCAATGAGAGCAATTATCAAAATCGATCTCAGAAAAGCTCCCGCAATTGAATCCGTCAGGAAGATGACAGGTGAAGTTTTAATTGACATATGTGAAGGGGGATGTCTTATGGAGGCAAGAGATTACTGTATGGGTCCGGCAGGGATGTCACTATTTGCCCTGCAAAGTAACATCTTCAGATCGCGTCATGGGTCAGACCGGACATCCAGGGAACTGGGCCCCGGGGTGGTCTGTTAAGAAAACGCCGCCGTAAAAAAGTCCATCCCCACCCCCATGCTCCCATCCATGTATTTCATCGCGTCCTCGGCTGAATAGCCTTCGTGAACTACCATAGAAAGTGCCATTGCCACGGCGCGTGGATCCCCGTCCTTCACAAAAGTCACGTTACGCCCGACCATAGCGCCGCGGACGTTCGGCGCCGCCTTCATTGCTTTTGCAAACGCGCTTATGGTATCTTTCGGGGAATCTTTCGCTGGACCGCCGAGCAGAAGTATCGGTAGAGTTGTCGCACGCGCTACCCTTTCAAAGTCCTCGTTGTATGAAATCTTGAGCCATGTCTTAAGAGACGTTTCTCCAAGCGCTGCCGCCGCTCCTACGTCTTTGACCAGGGTCTCGATGTCTGTCTTAAAGGAATGGTTCTTTTCCATGCTCTCTACCGTCACGGGCTCAATGAACGCATACAACCCGAGGCGGCTTAATTCCGTTACTGCATCCGCACATTCGCGGATGGTTAAGAGCGAACCATGATCCGATTGATCCAGGCGGTACATCATTTTCCCACCGTCGAGATTCATCTTTTTCAAGCTCTCCGCGGTGAAAGACGTGAAATTGTCTTCCAACTCGTAAACCGACCCCGCATGTCCGCCTCTGTTCATGCAACCTGTGATTACCTTACCGTCCGTGAAGCTTCTTCCGGTCTTCTGCTTATACAGATAGTCAACGATGAGAATATCCTCCACCATATCTGTGGTACCCATCACCCCATCGAATCGATCGTCTGTTAATACCCGAAGCACGCGTCCAAGATATTCGTAACGATCCCCCATACCGATCGGATCGTTTCGCAGCAGCGTCACACGTCTCCCCGGATGGTCTGCGGCCAGAATTACGAGTTTACCGTCATTGGTAAGTCTGGTCCGGCGTTTTCTGCTTTGTGCGTGATCGATCACTGCCTCCGGTCGGTCTACACGGACATCGGTGATCTGGTAAAAGAGTTTCTTTGGAAAGAAATCTTCAAGATTGAATTTGTAGGATAACATATCCTTCCTGGAACTTTTCGTTTTGGTATCTGAGTACGTACTCATTCGGTCCTAGCATCGAATCACCTACGGTCAATATTCCATTTGTCGGTCAAAGTGCACCTGGAGCAATTCGGGTTGTTCTGCGAACGGATTCGCGCAATCTTCGTTTTGCGAGCGAAGGGAACAATCTGACAGGCCCACCGATTATCGGCAAACAGTAGTCGATGAAAGCTTCACTTGCAAAGTTGCCGCTGGCGTTCATAAATTCCGCCGGCAAGACTTTCTCGGTAACCGCGACGGCCTTTAGCGGAACAGTACCGACCGTGCAGCGATAATTCTTTGCGCGTTCCCGCAAGAGCGTCATCATCACGCCGCTCTCACCCGACAGTGCCGAACGGATGCCTGACTTCCCCACAAGATATGCTTCTTTTTGATCGACTGCTGACGCATACTCTATCCCTGTCCTTGTCGCAAGACCCGGCTTTTCACTCCTTGCTCTTATCTTCAGCTTCTCGGAAATCTGCTCAGCAAGATATGCGGCAGCGCCGCCTGGCAATCCCCTGCCGAAACCGTCTTTCGATGCTTTGCCCCTGGTTCCGCCGAGATAATTGCCGGTCTCGTCCTTCAGCCCTTCGCTTACGACAACGACGACACGACCCAGCCTGTCGAACACATCCGAAACGTCCGACAAAACACGGTTTACGCTCATCGGTCTCTCAGGTACATAAATCAGATTCGGTGAGCTATCTTTGTCCAGTTGAGCTATCGAAGCAGCGGCAGCCAGCCAACCGGTATTCCTTCCGAGGGTCTCAATAACGGAAACCGGGGGCGGCAACGTCTCCACATCAAGACCAATCTCTCTGGTAACCGACGCGACGTATCTCGCTGCGCTCCCGTACCCCGGGCTATGGTCGGTATAGGCCAGGTCATTGTCGATCGTCTTAGGGATGCCGATAGCAGCCAGCTCGTATCCGACCCGGCGTGCCGCCTGTTCCACTTTTTGCACGGTGTGCATCGAGCCATTACCACCTATGTAAAAGAAGTACCTGACCTTGTACTTCCTGAGCACGTCGACTATGCGGCCATAGTCCTCTTCAGACATCTTCCTGCGGCACGAACCCAAGGCTGCCCCTGGCCTTTGACAAATCTTTCTGAGCGTTGCAGGAGTTTCCTTTCCAAGATCGACAAGATCCTCTTCAATGATGCCGCTCACGCCGCGGAGTGCGCCGATCACCTTCCCGATTTTTCCCCTCCCGGCGCTCCTGACTTCTTCAACTATTCCAACCAGACTGCAGTTAATCACGGCAGTGGGACCGCCGCCCTGGGCGACAAGCAAGTTAGAAGACAACATCACGCCCCTCTCCTTTGACAAGTCTCTCTGACCAACGGCACAAGACTCTAAAACCTAAGTCCGAAACTGTGAACAAATCCATATGACCCAAGTCCAAAATGATAAATCGCTTCCATGAAATTTTGTATTTCAAATTTCGAGCATTGTCTGGAATTTAGAAATTCGGGTTTAGAATTTCCGAGCGAATCGGCCGTGGTCTTTGAAGATAATCTTGGTAACTTACCGGATTCATAATACCGATTCCAAGCCATGCGCAAAGTTCATTCACCTCCGTTGCGACGTCCTTATCGACATAGGCAAGATGGT
>JAJYOS010000298.1 GCA_021796055.1 Bacteroidota bacterium | reverse complement strand
TGAAATTGACAAGCCCCGGAACTTGAACATTCAGGTTCACAGTATCCTTCACCGAGGGATCGGACTTCAAATATGCAATTATGAGATACGTTCCTGAAATCTGTGAAGCCAAATATTTATCGACAAGGGCGATTCCGTTTGGGTCAGTCGTCAGCATAAGCGAAGATCCGCTGTCCCCTTGCCCATAGAATATCCCTTGCAGAGCCTGAGGTGGCACAAGCTCGCCACTTGCTCCGTGAACATGTCCTCCGCTTCCTTGAAGGTAATTGTGGGTTATTTCCACTATGGCGCCGTTTACAGGATTTCCATTAGCGTCGGTCACCTGTACCTCAAAAGTGCGATTAGGGTCGTAACCTGGCAGGTCTCCACCTCTCGTAGTTCCCCTACTTGTCGCTGGAAGGTAAGGCCAGATCGACCATGGAGCATGATTCAATATTTTGAGCACTTAACTCTGGTTCTTCGTTATTTTCACCCAGCCTATGCTATACTGACCATCGGTAAAGGAAACTGATTTGCGACGCCCGTTTGCGGCCATTGCTGCCGATACAATCGCGGATGGACTTCTTACATTTTGACTGACAGACTTGCTTCGTGAGACGACCGCCTTGTTATCCGATCCATTTCTGCCCGGTGCCGCCGCACTCGGAAGAGCCATTGCCGGTTCCACTTGAACTCCCACCATCGCAGAATCCGCTCGTATGCTATCGACGGCTATAAATTTAAGACCCTGCGGTACGGATGCAAAATATCCCGCCGTATCGCCCGATGACAGAATTGTTCCATAGCTGTTTCCGCTGGAAATCCCGACTTCAAAAAGCTGATCCGGCGGAAAATCTGCCGTCGTGCCATCCGGATTTCGCTCCTTGAGGATTATATCCGCCGTGTCTCCCGGAGGAATTTCAGGCGGCGCGAAGGTAACCGCAACCGGAGGTGGCAGGACCTGTATTGAATCCGTGCTCGTCAAGCCACCGCTCTCTCCTTGAACGACTACCCATTCGGCTACACTGTCAGGCTGAATGCCGTCTGCAACAAGGTAAGGGGATGTACTATAGTTCTGAATGTTGGTGCCTGTGGTATTTACGACAGGACCTAACCTAACTTCGCTTCGACTTCCCGCATCCCAGCCGTAAAATGACGCGTACTGGCTCCCAGAAACGATTGTCAAAGTAAGCGGATCCTGCGCAGACCACTGGATCCAGCTGCTGCTGCAGTCGTATCCAGCAAATAAGTTAATATTGGCGCTTCCACCGTGGTACCACGGCATCCACGTGGGGGAAGGAGACAAAGAAAGTGCGAAGTAATCGTAGGAGGTAGACAAAACCGGCTATGCCTGAGGACTGCCGCGCCCATACGGATATCCTGATTTCGCTATTCCTGTCCCAGCAAACCAAAGACCATAGCTGGCGCCATCCGCACCGCTGTCAACCATCGCATTGTCGAAAAAGAGTTTGAATGCCACATAAATACTTGGCGGAGGTGAAGACACGTTATATTTCATCCAAGGTTTGAACACATATACTCCCGCCTCAGCAGGATCTAATTCAACTACAATCGGGCTGCTTTGCGACCAGATAGTAGTATCAGGCGAGCAATCCAGATTGTAATATTCAACCTCAGCAGAGTCCCCTCCACTTCAGTAGAATTCATAGCGTAGAGAATGTGTGATTCCCACCCTTACCTTCTTAGATTCGCCTGGTGCAATCGTTACGCTCTCCCTTATATGCACCTGCCCCATGGCGGGAACCACCGGAACAAGGAATAAAATCGTCAGGAGTGTCTGCGAATTTCCGCCCGCACTGAAGAATTTTCTCGCGTTGCCCATATCGTGCTTCTCCTTCTTACGTCGTTACCCCAAACTAATGGCAGGCTGAGTCAGTGTCAAGAAAAATCGGTTGGCAATTTTCTCCCTGTGTGAGAGATCAAGGATGGGCCTTGCCGTGGGAACCTTTCAACAGCCATTGCACTGTCAAGATCCCAGATCAAGTCATCAGCATCTTCTATTCTCTAACCGGCACCAGCAGTATCGGCACTTTCCCCGACCTGATGACTTTTGGCGTTATACTTCCTTCCCAGAACGGCTTCGAGCCGGCTTTGCCGTGCGTCGCGAGTATGATTAGATCCGATTTGACACTCTTCGCCGTCTTCGATATGGCCTTTGCCGGAGTGCTCCTCGAAATGCTTGTCGAAATGCTGAGGCCGGAGCCTTCCAGTTTCGTCACCAGGCTTTTCAAATAATCCTTCGCCTCAGGCACAAGCATATCCATCATCCTTGAAGTGGTACCCGGAAGATAGCGATTCACTATAGTCAGCTCACCCGACATGGTCCCGAAGCGCGGAACTGCGATAAGAATATGCATCTTCGCCTTGCAAGCTCTTGCCAGGTTTAACGCATAGGAAAGGGCATGCTCATGGTCCGGGTTGCCGTCCAGCGGGATGAGGAAGTTCTCAAAATTGGGGCTCGCGCTCGATTTCTTGAGCGCCGGATTAACAAGCATCACCGGCGTTTTGCTGAGTGAAATAACCTGCTGTGCTATAGATCCGACCAGGAGGTTCCGGAGACCGGTATTGCCGTGAGTGCACATTACTACCAGGTCAGCATTCAGTTCCTCCGAATGGTCGGAAATGCTCTGGGATACATCCCGGACGCCGGTCTCATGCAAATGCTCGACCACGGAGACTCCTTCGAACACCGCTCGGGACGCAACCGAAGCCAGGTATTCTTCCGCTTCATCCGCTTTCGTGAGGTGAGTCTGGCCGTGGACTTTCTCGGGCGCATCCATTTCGATGACATGGAAGAGCGTCACTGTCCCGCCGACTTTTTTCGCGAGACGCGCGGCGGCCGGCAGCACCGATTCCGCGAGAGTCGACCCGTCCAGAGGGACAAGTATTTTTTTTATTTGCGAATTATCCAAGGAACACCTGATAGATTAAGTATAGGTTCAGGGAAATTATCAAAGCGGCCACCATAACCGCGATGACCGTCGTCGATTTCCTGTTGACGAGGATCCCCATTATTTCTTTCTTCCTGGTGAATATTATGAGCGGAACAATCGTAAATGGGAGGCCGA
The DNA here is from genome assembly GCA_021796055.1 of Bacteroidota bacterium. Next base: position 4,505 of record JAJYOS010000298.1, on the reverse strand, counting down.
AACTCAATATCACCTGGCTTATGACCAATGTGCGGGTCGGATCGAGCCCGACAGCTATAACAACGATGGAGGGGATTATCGTGATCGCCCGTCGCAGCCAGACGGGGATATGCCGTCGGAGAAAGCCCTGCATCATGACCTGCCCCGCGCTGGTCCCGACGGTGGATGAAGACAAACCTGCCGCGAGAAGCGAAATCGCGAATATCCATCCCGCCGCTTTTCCCAGAAGCGGTTGTAACGTGAGATACGCGTCCTGTATCGTCGCGATATTCGTGATCCCCTGTTTGTAGAACGTCGCCGCCGCCATGACGAGCATTGCCATATTGACCAGGCTGGCGATCCCCATCGCGATCGTAACGTCAAGGACCTCGAACCTGAAGAGCTTCCGCAGCTTGTCGGGTTCTTTAACAACGATCCTCTGCTGGGTCAGCGCCGAGTGCAGGAAAATCGCGTGCGGCATGACGGTAGCCCCGAGGATTCCCGCGGCGAGTAGTACACTTTCACTTCCGGAGAACTGCGGCACGACGCTATGGTACAGGAGAACCTTCAGCTCCGGCCTGTCGAGCACTGTCTCGATCAGGTAGCTCACCGCTATGACGGTTACCATCGTGGTAATCGCGATCTCCAGGGGACGAAAGCCGTAGCGTTCGAGGCCGAGGATCAGGAACGTGCAGATTGCCGTCAGGATCCCGCCGACTATCAAAGGGAAACCGAAGAGCAGGTTGAACCCGATCGCGGCACCGAGGAATTCGGCAAGGTCGGTCGCCATCGCCACGAATTCCATCAGCACCCACATCCCGTATACAACCGGTTTGCTGAAGTGATTGCGGCAATGTTCGGCAAGGTTGCTGCCGCTCGCGATACCGAGCTTCGCCGAAAGCGTTTGAAGCAGCATCGCCATCAGATTGCTCGCGACGATTACCCAAAGAAGCGTGTAGCCAAAACCCGATCCGCCCTGGATGTTCGTAGCAAAGTTGCCCGGGTCAACATACGCGACGCTGGCAATGAAGGCAGGCCCCAAAAAAGGGATTAGCCTGGCAACCAGGCCCTTCTGCGACGTACCGGAGAGTGTTGCGTCTGCGGAGTCCCTTATCCTGCCGTCAGTCCCTGCAACAGAAGCAGCCAACGGACCTTTCACCCGTCCCCCACTTCTGCCGTCGCCTGTTTGTGCTCCATCCCGTCATTCCTCTCGTTGTAATTTAAGTCTGAGAAGGAACAATTCCATCCGAAGCGAACGCATGCATCCGATGGCCAGGGCAGTCGCTTCGTGACATTCTTTCTAAGAATTAAGTCGTCACTTTGTTAAATTGTACCGTTGCGGTTGATGTGGTACAACTATCAGAAGGAGAATTTCGAATGACGGTTATGGTCATCGGGCTCGCCACGTTTATGTCCACGTTGCTGGGAGGTTTGTTTGCCCTCAAGTACAGAGATAAACTCCACCTGATCCTCGGCTTCAGCGCAGGCGCAGTGATAGGCGTTGCCTTCTTTGATCTTCTGCCGGAAGCCCTCGCCCTTCAAAACACCTCGACAAGAGCATCCTCGATATCGCTCATGATCGGAGCCGGATTCATCGCGTATCTCATCATGGACAGGGCCGTAATACTCCTCTCCAAGGGGGATGAAGAACACGGCGTCCTCCAGCATCGCGGAACACTCGGCGCCGCCGGGCTATCGATGCATAGTTTCCTCGACGGCACGGTGATAGGGTTCGCGTTCCAGGTGTCGGCGGCGGTAGGTACCATCGTAACGGCGGCCGTTCTAACTCATGATTTTTCCGACGGCATAAATACGGTAAGCCTGGTTCTGAAGGACAATGGCAACCGGCGAAAGGCATCATGGTGGCTTATGGTCGATGCACTTGCTCCCGTATTAGGAATTCTACTTACACGATTTTTCAAGCTTCCGGCCTATGAGCTCGGCAGCATCCTCGCAGTCTTCTGCGGGTTCTTCATTTATATTGGAGCGAGCGAATTACTCCCCGAAAGCTACCACGCGCACCCGAAAGTCCTTACCTCGATAATGACGCTGCTGGGAATTTCCATACTGTACATGGTCATCCAGATTGCAAAGGGCTGATTACCCCGAGCAAGTATCTTCTTCCGTAATCGAACGCCCCATCGATGAAAGCCGCAAGTTCCCGTGACGCTGCGGTTCAATTGTTCTCACTTCTCAGCTGTACACTCTGCCACCCGGACAAAGCGGATGGCAAATGATTCATTCCCCTATGATTTTCACCACGACGCGTTTTCTTCTCTGACCGTCGAACTCGGCGTAGAAGATCTGCTCCCACGGTCCGAGGTCAAGCCTCCCCTTCGTAATCGGAAGAATGACCTGGTGATGGATCAGCGTCCTCTTTAGATGCGCGTCCGCGTTATCCTCACCCGTTCTATGATGACGATACTCGGGCTTGAAAGGAGCCAGTGTCTCAAGAAGTTCCATCAGGTCCAGCTTCAGGCCCGGCTCTTCATCGTTGACCCAAATGCCGCTGGTTATATGCATGGCGCTGACGAGACAAAATCCCTCCTGCACCCCGCTTGCCTTCACGTTTTTTTCCACATCGGCCGTGATGTTGACCATCTCTTTCCTGTTCTTCGTATTGAACCACAGGTACTCAGTGTGGGATTTCATTTCACTCTCCTTCGAACTGCTTGTTTCGCAGGGATGGATTTGGGTCGTTTGAATAATCTCCGGAACACCGGAGGACAATGAAGGCCGGAGAAGGTTCCGGCATGCACAGGCGTGCTTCCTTCCTTCGGTGAGACCATCACGGATCACCGATACTGCTTCAGAAACTCCAGTCGATCTTTGAGATGAGACGCCGGGATGAGCAGCTTTTCTTTTCCGAAAATCGCGTCTCTCGGATCGGTGAAGGTAATCTCGAAATCTTTGCTCATTATTATCGCCTCTTCCGGACACACTTCTTCGCAGAAGCCGCAGAAGATGCATCTGAGCATATTTATCTCGAAACGCTCGGGATAGCGTTCCTTATCGAGTTCCGTTTCCGCGGCCTGGACCTCGATTGCGAGCGAAGGGCATACCCGGGCGCAAAGTCCGCACGCGACGCAGCGTTCGACCTTCGTCTCATCCTCCATTACGAGCACCGGCCTGCCGCGAAATACCGGCGGCGGAGTCCAGCGCTCTTCAGGATATTGGCGCGTGAACTTGGGCCTGAAAAAGGCCCTTATTGTTATCGACATCCCGTGAATGATCTCCGGAAAGTAGAGTTTCTCCCACAGAGTCAGCTTAGGTCCCGTTTTTCCGTTGCCATTGGTCATCATTGCTTACCTCACATTACTTAACTGCAAGCAGCACTGCGCCGGTTCCGAGCAAATTCAGAATTGCCAACGGAAGCATGACCTTCCATCCGACATTCATCAGCTGGTCATACCGGAAACGAGGCAGAGTCCACCGTACCCACATGAATATGAATATGATTACTCCGAGTTTAGCGAAGAACGTCACGACCTGTACGAGCGCCGCCAAATTCGGCGCCATCGCAGCATAGTTCACATACGGCAGCGACCAGCCTCCGAAGTAAAGCGAAACCATGACCGCGCTCGAGACGATCATGTTTGTATACTCCGACAGGAAGAAGAGCCCCCAGCGCATGCCGCTGTATTCCGTGTGATAACCTCCCACCAGCTCGGGCTCGGCCTCGGGCAGGTCAAACGGCAGACGATTTGTTTCTGCGAATGCGGCAGTCACGAAGACCAGGAAGCCGAGCGGCTGGTACACAATATTCCACAAACCCATGCTCTGCGCCATCGTGATCCTGTCGAGTTGCAAAGTGCGGTCGATCATGAAGACTCCGATAAGGCTCAGACCAAGCGACAGCTCATAGCTTATCATCTGGGCGGACGATCGGAGCCCGCCGAGCAGTGAATATTTGCTGTTCGATGCCCATCCGCTGAGCGTGATACCGTAGACACCGAGCGAAGACATCGCGAGGATATAGAGTACCCCGATGTTAACATTCGCTATCATCAGGCTGATTTTCTGGCCGCCTATGACTATGTAATTGCCGAAAGGTATGACTGCGAGCGCACCGACCGCGACGGTAATGGAAATGATGGGCGCGAGCGCGTGAATGAAGCTGTTGGCCTTTTCGGGGACGATCATCTCCTTCAATATCAGCTTCAGAATGTCCGCGATAGGCTGGAACAACCCTTTCGGGCCGACGCGGTTCGGACCGATCCTGTCCTGCATATACGCGCTTACTTTTCGCTCGAGCAGCACCAGGTACGCAACGATCCCGAGCACCACCAGAAGAAGAATTACGATCTTAATAAGGGCTTCGATTGCTATCATTAGTCTCTAGTTCTTTCTTTGCAAGAGCCGTTGGCAGTTATTCTATTCGATAACAGCCAAACGCGCGGAGTTGTAAATGGGCATTTGTAACCGACGTAGTCTGGGCCGCACGCTCAAATTAACAAACCTGGATCGCACGGGCTGTTCATCAAAAATCAGAGTGTCTGGCAAGAGAATTTCCGGATGACCATGTA
>JAJYOS010000297.1 GCA_021796055.1 Bacteroidota bacterium | reverse complement strand
CACCACTGGAGAGCTGGGGCTTCAGCAGCAGCTGACTGAAGACATCGCGATGGACATTACGGCTTACTTCAACGACATAAGAAATCTGGCCGGAACTCTCAACGAAATAGAGTACGTCTATGGCGGATCTGCAATCTACAGTAAATACGTCAACACAGATTTCGCATACATACGGGGAATCGTGCTGTCGTTCAACAAGCGTTTTACGGGAGGGATCTCGGCGTCGCTCGATTACACTTTCCAGATAGCAAAAGGTGACGCTTCAGATCCGCAGGCCGCATACAATCTCAGAACAGGTGGGACACTTCCGGAAACCCAACTCATTCCTCTGGATTGGGACCAAAGGCATTCGGTGAACGCGACGCTGAACTACGCGAGCGTCGCCGACTGGGGGGGAAGCCTGATATTCAGATTTGGGAGCGGAACTCCTTACACGCCGCAACTTACTTCAACCTCAAACGTAGGCGAGCTGCTCTATAACTCGCAGGTCAAACCCGCGATATACGATTTGAGCGCACGCATATACAAAGATTTCCGAGTAGGCGGATCGACGTTCACTCTCTTCGCGAGGATTGACAATATCCTCGACACGAAGAACGCCCTCGACGTTTTCTACGACAGCGGCCAGCCGGGATGGTCTCTATACGAGCAGCACCTGCTGGAAAGCAATCCGTCTCAGCGTATAGCTACAGTTCAGGATTATTACACGAGGGCGAACTATTACGCTCCCCCTCGAAGAATACAACTTGGAATTACCTACTCGTTCTAACGCAAAGGCAGACTCATGCGCAAGGTTATTATATCGATACTCCTGTTGGCCTCATGCGGCGCTACTGCGTACGGCCAGCTGCAGGATAATCTAATCCCGTACGCGAAGACTCATAGGGGAAGCGCTTTGTACGTGCGCTTCGGCATCCATGATGGCAACCGCGTCGCGATCACTTTCAGAAACAACGGCCAGATATCCGGTACGGATCCGAACGACATTCGCGGCGCCTGGCCTTTCCCGAAGACACAGGACAGCTACATTGGCGACGTGACCCCGCTTGTCGGGGTGGAACTTCCCGGAACATATCCTGTCGGTGTCGGCAAGGACGGCAAGCCGATTTACGGAACGGTCCATTCGGTGACCATTTCGCCGGGACCGAGGAGCGGGCAGAGCGCGAAGACAGATCCAGCCGATGGGCATTTCCAGGGATTCGAGCCCGAACCGGGTTATGTCAACCCGCGGCAGGATACCGTTTCGCTAAGCAACATTCCGTCATCATGGCCTTCCGTTTGGCCCGATCACCCCGACTGGGTGGACTCTACCGGCCAGGCTGAGTGGAACGGCTATTTCGGTAAAGGTGTGTTCAGCGCTGATCAGGAATCGTACTGGGTCATGGACGATGCTCCGGATAACAGCGTCCAACAGCGGACAAGTTATACATTCCATCCCGACTCGACCGATACAACGAGGAACGGCATCGGAATCGTGGTCAGGGTAAGGGGAATGCAATGGTCGCAGGTGCAGGCGCAGGACGTGCTTTTCTGGCTCTACGACATTACCAACATAGGCACCACTGTCTATAAGAAGACTGTGTTCGGAGAAGTGGTAGGAGGATGCGTTGGCGACGTCGGCCAGACTTACGTCGATTGTCAGGATGACCTCGGCTTCTTCGACGTGAACAACAACCTTACATATACTTGGGACTCAGACGACAGGACCAGCGATCCTCTTTGGATCCCCCTCAACCGCGTCCTCAACGGAGTAAGGAGAAACATCGGGTTTGTCGGATATGCTTATCTGGAGAGCCCAGGTAATCCGTTTGACGGCATCGACAACGACAACGACGCGGTGGATCCAAGCAGCCCGAAATTCGGGCAGCAGGATTTCAGCTTCAACTCAGCCGCGAATACATATGTTATGTCCAGGATTCTATCCAGAACCAGCCCGGGTCCCAGCTCCAGCTGGCCGACAAATGAAATCATTACGATTAATCCGACGACCTATGCCAGGACGGTGGTGCGGCTCGACACGCTTTTGAAAAGCAGCACCGATACCGCCGTCGTTTACTCGCTGGGAGTCGCCTACAAGATCTACGACGGCGACACTCTTACTGAGACCCCCAATAACGGTCTGGATGATAACCTGAACGGACTGATAGACGAGAACTACAGCATACATTATCAGCGCGTTTTCATGACAACTCAGGGACAGGTTTACAAAACAGATCAGCGGCCACTTTACTACAGAAACTACTTTACCGGCGGCGGCACCAGCAACTCGATGATTGACGAAAGCCGTGACAGCGGACCTGGCAACATGGTCTCCGGTTGGGTGCCGGACTACACGCAGGACCGAGATCCTGTTACCGGCAAGTATCCGGGCGTGATCAAGTCCCATTGGTCGGGCGACGAAAACGGGAATTGGGATCCAAAGCGTGACGACTTAGGCGCTGATGGCGTCGCGAATACGAACGACGTCGGCGAAGGAGACGGCAGGCCGACTAACGGAGAACCGCATTTCGACAAGACGGACGTGAATGAGTCCGACCAGATCGGTCTGACTAGTTTCAACTTCTTTAACCAGACCGCTTCACCCGCGATGAACAACAGCGAGATTCTCTGGAGCAGGATGGTTCCCGGATATTTCGACGTTATTCCGGCGCTGCCGCAGGACGGAGACTTCATTTATTCATCGGGCTACTTCCCGCTCCTTCCAAACCAAACCGAGCGTTTCTCACTGGCACTCGTTTACGGAGCGGACTCGAGCCAGATTTTCAGGAACAAGCAGATTGTTCAGCGAATATATGACAAGAACTACGACTTCGTCATGCCTCCGCCGAAACCTCATGTGAAGGCGATCCCCGGGGACAAGAAAGTGACTCTGGAGTGGGACAATGTTGCTGAGTCGGCCCCCTCGTTTGAAGGCTACAAGATATACCGTTCGACCGATCCCGGTTTCACTGAAGCGGGAGGAGCCGAGCTTGCCACGTACGATCTGGATGACGGCATCCGCGGAAATTTCCTTCCCCCGTCTCAGGATCTCTCACAACTACCGATGTTTTATCTCGGAGACGACGGCGGGCTCGTCCATACTTTCTCCGATACAGGTCTCCAGAACGGACAGAGATATTACTACGCGGTTTGCGCATACACGACCGGCGACCCGCAAGCGGACACGTATCCAGCGGAAGATCCGAAGTATATAAACGTCTCGTCGAACGGGCAGGTAAGAACCGATGTCAACACGGTTACCGTAATTCCGCAGTCGCCCACGGCTGGGTACGTCGGTCCCGACGCCCCGAACTTGATGTCCCCTGTCGGAAAAGTGCTCGGAACCGGTAAGGTTTATGTCTCCGTTGTGGATCCGAAGCTCGTGCCGGATAAGAAGTTCAGAGTCGGGTTTTCTGATTCGTTGAACGGCGTGATTAGAATTACAGACGGATATTATGTCGTCGACTATTCCGATTCTACAAATCCTGACACGCTCAAATTTTCAGCCTCCGGCGGAGCGACCAGGATACCGATCAGCCCTTCGTCGGGGCAGGGCGATAAGGACAAATATTTGTTTGATGGAATGTATGTGAATGTTGTGAACGACTGGAGCGTCACATTCAACACGGCAGCTTCAGGCTGGAACACTACTCCGGAACTTCCGCACCTTCCTTACAACTTCATGCCAATGAAGATTGCGGGGGTGCAGCAAACGGGCATCGCATATCCAAGAGATTATGTGTTTGTGTTCGATTCGACCTCCGCGTCCGCGGATACTTCTACTGAGATCACTCTTACGCAAATAAATCCACAGACGGGAGCCGTCGTACGCCAGGTAACCTTCCCGAAGCGGAACACTAATTTCAGGGTGTATGATCCGCATAGCGGTGAACTGGTGCCTTATGGATTTCAGGAGGCGAACTGCACTGCTTACGGTCAGCATTGCGGCGTACTCGCTCCGCTGGACCGCGTTTTCTTTTTCGAGAATGGGAAAGGAACTGCTGGTCAGGACTCCGTCTACTTCACATGGCTTATGACCGTGAGCGGCACTGACAGCACGAACCATCTTCCTACTGCGGGTGACACGCTAAAACTCTTCACGACAAAGCCGTTCGTAGGTACCGACGTGTTGGAGATAAGCACGAAGGCGGCGAAGGTTGACCAGAAACTGGCGGCGGTTTCCATGGCGAACATAAAAGCTGTACCGAATCCGTATGTCGCCGCTACTTCACAGGAGCCTCCTCTCCCCCCTACAATCACGAGCGGAAGGGGTGAGCGTAAGATTTCGTTCATTCACCTTCCCAAGAATTCCGTGGTCTACATCTTCACAGTCAGAGGCGAGATGCTGAGGAAACTTGAAATGCCCGCGGGCCAGAGCATAGACAACGGTTCCATCGACTGGGATTTACGGACCAGCAGCAATCTGGAAGTCGCTTACGGGGTTTATTTCTTCCTCGTCGACGCGCCAGGCGTCGGTCAGAAGTACGGCAAACTGGCCATCATAAAGTAAGCGAGGCGACACATGAAGAATAGATACTTGATCGTTGTGATTCTCCTGGCCGCGGGCCAGCTATTTGCCCAGAACAAAGTCGGCACTACCGCCGCGCCCTTTCTGGGGATCGGAGTTGGACCGAAAGCAGTATCGATGGGAGGCGCCTTCACGGCGGTGGCAAACGATCCCACCGCGCTTTACTGGAATCCTTCCGGTATCTCTCGCGGTGGGAGAACTCAGGTCCTCATCGAACACACAAACTATCTGCTCGGCACTTCCTTTAATTTCCTCGGCGCGGTCGTAGCGCTGAACGAAGACAACGCTATCGGGCTAAGCGTTACCAACCTGGCTTACGGAAACTCCGACGTGACCACGGTCGACCAGCCGGATGGCACGGGTGAAACCTGGAGCGCGAACGACTGGGAGATTGGACTTAGTTATTCGAGGAACCTTACCGATAGATTCTCAATCGGTGGCACGGCGAAGATGATCATGCAGCAGATATGGAGAGAGTCTGCCACCGGGTTCGCGATGGACGCGGGGCTCCTTTACATCACGCCTTTTAATGACATGAAGATCGGAATGGAGATAGCGAACTTCGGAACCGATATGAGACTTGACGGCCAGGATATTTTGTTGACCGTCAGCCCGAACTCTTCAGTCGCCGGCGCGAACTCGCAAATCCCCGCACAGTATTACACAAATTCCTATCCTCTTCCGCTCATCTTCCGAGTCGGGCTGGCGATGGATGTGCTGAACACCAGACTTAACAGGCTCACTCTGGCCGTCGACGCGATTCATCCAAGCGATAACGTGCAGTCGTTGAACATGGGCGCGGAGTACTCATGGAACAATCTGATCTTCGCAAGGGTAGGGTATAAATCCCTATTTGTTCCTGACAACCAGGAAGGGCTGACTCTTGGAGTCGGGTTGAATTACGATATTTCCACCTTCTTCAGCGTGAAGATCGACTATGCGTTTCAGAATTACGGCCTGCTAAAGAATATTCAGAAATTCGGTTTGACCGTGGGATTTTAGGTCATGATTCAAAGCGAGAGTTTTACTAACAGGATGTCAGATACAAATGATTCATATCGGAGGCTAAAAATAGGGCGCACTTCGTTAATCGGATTCTTCATGGACACAGGAGTACCACAGAACGTCTTGCGTCTCGGAATTATCCACACATCAAAACAAGGAGAAACACTATGTTAAAGCGCTTAACGGCTTTAGCGGTCGTGGCATTTTTGGTAACGCTGGCGGCGAGCAGCCCGACAAAGGCTACTGAGAATGTCACTTTTCAGGTTCACATGGGGGCTATGATGCAGGCCGGAACCTTCAACGCGTCGACAGACACGGTTGTCATACGCGGTGATTTCCAGGTTATGGCAGGAGACACCGGGCATTATGGTTCTTCCGGGAATCAAAACTGGGGTGGAATAGCGTTCAGGATGGCCAAGTCGACAACGAACGATTCCATCTTCACTCTGACGGTCGTGTTTCCTGATACAGCTTCGGGGAAGACCATCAACTACAAGTTTGTCATGATCAATTCAGCCAACTCCTATCGCGACAGCGTTACCAATGGCGGCATGTGGGAAAATATTCCTGGTAATCGAACCGATTCCATAACCACCGATGCCTCGCAGCAAATTCCATTGGCATATTTCGGCAACCAGAAGCCCGGTGTTACCGCGAAGGTGAGCATCACTTTTCAGGTAAACATGTCAAAGCTCATCGGTGAGGGGTTCGATGATGCGAATGATTCGGTGTTTGTGAACGGCGAAGCGCCGCTTCCAGGATGGGGCACGGGTGGTGCGAGATTGTACCAGAGCCTGGAAAACCCGTCCGTTTACGAAGTCCAGCTTTCGTTGAGCTATATCGTCGGATCGAATGTACGATACAAGGCTTACTGTGCAGGGAAGGATCAGTTCAGCAACGGCGGCTACGAAAGTTCACCTCCGGGAAGCAAGGTCGACGGGTATCTCTTCTCTTTCCCGAACAAAGACACGACAATCCTCTGGACTCCATACTTGCATGTGACTTCGCCCAGCACCGTAGCAGACACGGTGACATTTCACGTAGACATGAACAATGCGTACGACGGAATTCATTACAAGGCGATAAAGAACTTGAAGGGGGTATGGATATCAGGAAGCGTCCGCCCATTGAACTGGGCCGGCGCTGGCTGGCCTCTCTCCGATACGGTAGATGAGAGCAGTGCAATAGACACAACCGCTATGCTTCATAGGATGTATGATGATGGTACGCATGGAGACAGCGTGGCAGCTGATGGTAAGTGGTCTCTGAAGCTCGTCTTCAGAGCGGGTGTATCTTCATATGTGGAGTATAAGTTCGGAGCCAAGTTCGACGGCTACGATACTTTGACCATCGGCGGAGTCGTCAGCAACGGCAGTCTCATTGACAACGAATCCAATATCGGAGTCAACCACTCAGTCGTGCTGTCAGGATCTAGCCAATCTGTTTATAATCACTTCGGCGACATGGATCCGGCGAATCCCGGAACAGGCATCAAGCAGATTCCCAACGGAGTGCCGGCGAAGTTCGATCTTACGCAGAACTATCCGAACCCGTTCAACCCGACGACGCAAATTAATTACTCGATTCCGAAAAACGCCTTCGTGACGTTAAAGATCTACAACGTACTGGGGCAGGAAGTTGCCACGCTTTATTCGGGATTGCAAAAAGCAGGCAACTACGCAGCCACATTCAACGCGGGAAGGTTCGCGAGCGGCGTCTACTTCTACCGCCTCAGCGCGGGAAGTTTCTCTTCAGTCAAGAAGATGATGTTGCTTAAGTAATCATTTGTTCCTCCTTCTGGTTGCCCCGTCCCGGCCGAGTCGTGCGCCGGGACGGGGTGTCGTTTGAGTCTGAGTCGCGTTTCTCTCTTGATCGTTTTAACCGAAACCTCAACTTCGTGGTGGCACCGTAGGGAATCACACATGAAAAAGACATTTATCGCGTTAGTATTCCTTGTCCTCCGATCTGCTGTGGCGCAGATCTCACAGGTACTTCCATCCGGCGCGAAGCCGGGCGACACGCTTACAGTCACCTACGATCCGTCCGCCGTTGGCGCGAACCTCTCGGGCGCAACAAGCATTGTTTTGCA